>JBARBX010000654.1:0-6655 GCA_049793535.1 Steroidobacteraceae bacterium
GGTGGTGCGGCCCACGATCCGGTTGTTCGCGCCCACGAAGCCGGCCACGAACGGCGTTTGCGGACGATAGTACAAGTCCTGCGGAGTGCCCAGTTGCTCGAATCGCCCATGACTCATGACGCCGACGTGATCGGACAGCACCAAGGCTTCGGACTGATCATGGGTGATGTACACAAAGGTCGTGCCGAAGGCGGCCTGCAACTGCTTGAGCTCTATCTTCATGTGCTCGCGCAGCTTCAAATCGAGCGCTCCCAAGGGCTCGTCCAGCAGCAGCAAGGTCGGTTCCAGCACCAGGCTGCGCGCAATGGCGACGCGCTGCCGCTGGCCGCCCGACAACTCATCGACGCGCTTGTTCGCGGCATTGCCCAGTCCCACCCGATCCAACATCGCGTCGCTGCGCTTGACTCGTTCCGCCTTGGGTATTCCGCGCCGCGCGAGCCCAAAAGCGACGTTCTCTCCCACGGACATCATGGGAAACAAGGCAAGCTGTTGAAACACCATGTTCACCGGCCGGCGATTCGGCGGCACGGCGCGCATGCTGCGGCCGCCGATGGCGATGTCGCCGCCATCCGGTTCGATGAATCCCGCGATCATGCGCAGCAAAGTCGTCTTGCCGCAGCCCGACGGGCCCAGAATGGAAAAAAAGCTGCCGCGTTCCACGGAGAACGACAGCGAGTCGACGGCCAGGTGGTCGGCGAAACGCTTGACCACGGCGTCCGCCACCAGATCCGCAGCGCTCAATTGGCGGCCTTCACGCGGTCGAGCACGCGGCCTTCCATTTCCTCGAGGCCGGGCGGTATGGCCGGATACCAATGGATGCTCTTCAGATCGCCGTTGGGGAAGGCGGCGGCGAATTGGGCTTTCAGGCGCGGATCGATGAGCGGCGCCGTGTTCTGGGCGGCGGAGAAGCTGCCCACCGACTTGATGACCCGCGCGGCATTTTCCGGCCGCATGGTAAAATTGATCCACGCGTAGGCCGCCGCATCGTTGCGCCCCCGCGCCGGCAGCGCGAAGGTATCGAGCCAGCCAAGAGCCCCGGAGCGGGGCACCACGAATTGAATGTCGGGATTCTCGCGATTGAGCGTCCATCCGCCGGTGTCCCACATCATGGCGGCGACGACCTCGCCGGTGCGGATGCCGTTCAGCAGTTGATCTTTGTTGTCGTAGAAGAACTTGAAATTCGCCTTGCACGCGATCAGCGCCGCGCCCACCTGATCCATGAGCGCGCCGTAGGCCTTCGGATCGCCGTACAGTGCGAACGGGTCCTTGCCGGCGGCGAACGCGAAGGCCATGAGCGTCGGGCGCTTCAGCCGCACGGCGGTCTTGCCCTTGAGGTCGGGGCGGCACAGATCGGGGTAGTCGGCGATCTTGGCGCGCTTGCTGTTGACCACCAGGCCGTCGGTCCCCCACAGATACGGCAGCCCATACACCTTGCCGTCCACGGTGGTGTTCTTGCGGACGATGTCCAGGAATTGGGGCTGAAACTGCTCGAGCTTGATCTTGGTCAGATCGATGGGCTTGTATATCCCGAATTCGCGCTGTGCGGCGACGATGCGATCCTGGGAAGGCTGAGCCAGATCGTATCCCGCGCCGCCCGTTGCGCGCAGCTTGGAGATGATCTCCTCGTTGTTCGACAGGGTCACTTCCACGTCGATGCCGGTTTCCTTCTTGAATGCGGCGATCAAGTCGGCCGGTACGTAATCGGCCCAACTGATGATGCGCAGCTTATCGGCGTGGGCGACGGTGGCCCCCAGCCCCAAGGCGAGTACAAGCGAGGCTTTCAAGATGGCTTTCATCGGTGCTCCCCTTTTCCCCCGCCCATCTTACCGAATCGGCCGGTGGCCGTGCGTTCCATGGCAAACTACCCCCATGATGGATTCCGCAGCCGGTGGCGAGGCCCGTCTCGAAGCGAGCGCGCTGAAGAAAATCCGCAGTCGGCTGATCCCATTCCTCGGTCTGCTCTACTTCGCCGCATTCATCGACCGGGTCAATGTAGGCTTTGCCGCGATTCAAATGAACCGCGATCTGGGTTTCTCGCCGTATGTCTACGGTTTGGGCGCGGGCATCTTCTTCATCGGCTACGCTCTGTTCGAGGTTCCGAGCAATCTGATCCTGCACAAGGTTGGGGGCCGACGCTGGTTGGCGCGGATCATGTTGACCTGGGCCCTGGTGGCGGGTGCCATGGCGCTGGTGAAGGGCGCGTCCGGCTTCTACAGTTTGAGATTCCTGCTGGGTGTCGCCGAAGCCGGCTTCTTTCCCGGAGTTGTTTACTACCTGACTTATTGGGTGCCGGCCGCCGGCCGCGCGCGACTGGTCGGACTCTTCATGACGGCGGTCCCCATCAGCACTGCCTTGGGCGGGCCGCTGTCCGCCGTCATTTTGCGGCTCGACGGGGTTCTGGGCCTCGCGGGCTGGCAGTGGCTGTTTCTGACCGAGACGATTCCGTCGTTGGTAATGGGGTTCGTCACTCTCATCTATCTGCCGGACACTCCGGCCGAGGCCAGGTGGCTGACGACCGAAGAACGCGGCTGGCTCACTACGAGGCTCAAGGCGGAAAACGCCCGCCGCAACGCTCACATTGGCGCCACGGTCTGGGCGGCGCTGACGAATTCGCGGGTGCTTGCGCTGAGTCTTTGCTATTTCGGCGTGGAGATCGGCTTGTACGGCGTCATTCTCTGGATTCCCCAGATCTTCGTCCGTGCCGGTTTCGCGGCCGACCGCGTCGGCGCCGTGGTGGCGATCCCCTATGTCGTCGCGGCCTTCGGCATGGTGTGGTGGTGCCGTCGCTCGGATCGCAAAAAGGAACGCGTGTGGCACATCGTCGCCGCCTCTTTGGCGGCCTTTCTGGGTTTGACGGCGAGCGCGGTTCTGGTCGAGTCGCCGCTGCTGTGCCTCGGCGCGATCTCGATCGCCGCTGCGGGAACGCTCGCCATTCTGCCGATATTCTGGACGCTGCCGTCGGCGCTCCTGAGCGGCGCCGCGGCTGCGGGCGCCATTGCGCTCATCAATTCGCTCGGCAATGTCGGCGGCTTCGCCGGACCTTTCCTGATCGGCTGGATACGGGACGCCACGGGTAGTTTCACCTGGGGCTTGCTCGCCGCGGCCGGCGGCGTGCTCATGACCGGTATCATAGCGTTGCGGTTGGGCCATGATTCCGAGGCAGAGCACGGCGAGCCCGCCGCGGTGGCATAATAAACTCATGGATATCGAACAGCTTGAAATTGCCTACGTGCCAACCACGGGCGTGCGGCGCGTACATGAAACCCCGACGGTACTCGCCACCGAGTCCAGTCTCGAGGGCTACGGCTGTCTCGTCGACGACCCGAAAAGCTTTCCGATCGAGATCGTTCCCTGGCCGGCGCAGGGGTGGCGCGCCATCGACCCGAATACCGGCGATCAGGGCGGCGTCACCGAGGGTTCGTTCGAGTTCTGTTGGAGCGGAGAGACGCTGTACGCGCGCAACAACGCGGTCGGCGATAGCTATCTGTTCGGCTGGAGCAACTGGCCGGAGGAGGCGGCGACCGGTCCCACGGGTCGAGCGCGCGAACGCGCGCTCATCTGGCGCGCCAACTACCACCCGGACGGCGGCCAGCTTTTTTATCCGCTCAACGGCCAGAGCTTCGTCATTCCGCTGGCGCTCCCGGGCGACGATGTGACGCCGGAGCAATTCCGCACCTTCTGGTGCGAGGGCGGGCGCGGGCTCTACCTGCATCCCAACGTGTGGCATGGGGCCGTCGTGCCGCTGGACGACGAGGCCGAGTTCCTCGATCGTCAGGGCCGGGTGCATGCCCGGGTCTCGGTCGACTTCGTCAAGGAGTTCGGCCTGTACCTCGCGGCGCCAATGCGGCGGCCTGGATGACGCGCAAGAAAACCGCCTTTCTCTTCGATCTCGACGGCACCCTCATCGACAGCGTGTACCAGCACGTCCTGGCCTGGAAGTCGTCGCTGGATCAGGAAGGGATTCCGCTCTCGGTATGGCGCATCCACCGCAAAATCGGCATGAGCGGCGGATTGTTCGCGAACATCCTGCTGCGCGAAACCGGATTCGACAATACACCGGAGCGCTTGGATCGGCTTCGAGTGCGTCATGCCGAAGCTTACCGGGCACTGTCGGCAAGCGTGCAACCGCTGCCCGGCGCCCGGGCGCTGCTGGACTACTTGACGGCGCAGGACATCCCCTGGGCGATCGCCACCAGCGGGCGTATGGAGACCGCCGGACCGAATCTCGCGGCGCTCGGCGTCGATCCGGCCCGGGTGCCGGTGGTGACGCGCGATCAAGTGAAGTACGCCAAGCCCGATCCGGATCTGTTCCTCACCGCGGCCGATCGTCTCGGTGTCGATATCCGCGACTCGCTGGTGCTCGGCGACAGTATCTGGGACATGATTGCCGCGCAGCGTGCGCGCGGGCTGGGGGTGGGTTTGCTGTCCGGCGGCTACGGCGAAGACGAGCTGGCGCGCGCCGGCGCGTTTCGCGTCTATGAGGATCCGGCGGATCTGCTCAAGCACATCGATGAAGTCGCCGCTCGACCGTGAACGAGTGCCGCACAGTTCATGGGGCCCGGGCTCACGGCACCACGGTGGTGAACAGATAAACGACGAACACCGTGAGCAGCACGACCCCGTGCAGGATGATGGTGCGCCCGGTTCGCAATGCCAGCGTGGTCACGAACAGCGAGAGCATGAGCAGCAGCGTGGATTTGGAGTCGACACCTAAGCGCAGATGAGTATGCATGCCGAGCGAGAGGAAGCTGACCGCGGGTATGGTCAGCCCGATGCTCGCCAGCGCCGATCCCAATGCCAGATTGAGGCTGGTCTGCAGGCGATTCGCCCGCGCCGCGCGCAGCGCCGCAATCCCTTCGGGAAGCAGTACGATGCCGGCGATGATCACGCCGACCAGCGCATTCGGCGCGCCCAGTTTTTCCACTCCGGCCTCCAGGCTCGGCGCCAGCTTCTTGGCCAGCAGCACCACGGCGCACAGGCACATCAGCAAGAGCAGCGAGCTTGCGGCCGTGGCGGCGTTGCTCGGCCGGGCGTGCGCCGCCGACGGCGATTCGGCCTCGCCGTGGAGAAAGAACTGCCGGTTCCCGACGGTTTGGGTAAAGATGAATGCGCCGTAGACCACCAGGGTGACGACGGCGATCAACGTGAGTTGGCTCGGAGAATAATACGGTCCGGGCGTGGTGACGGTGTAGTTCGGAAACACCAGGGTCAGGACGGCGATCGCGCCCAGTGCGACCAGCGCCGCGCCGACGCCGTCGAGGCTGAAGTTCTGCTGGCGGTGCGTGAGCCCGCCGACCAGCAGACACAAGCCAATGATGCCGTTCAAAATGATCATCACCGCCGCGAATACCGTGTCGCGCGCCAGGCCTGCGGCTTCCTCGCCGCCGGCGGCCATCAAGGACACGATGAGCGCGACTTCGATCAGCGTCACCGCGAGCGCCAACACCAGGGTGCCGAAGGGTTCGCCGACGCGGTCCGCGATGCGCTCCGCATGATGGACGGCGGCGAACACACTGCCGGCCAGACCCAGAGCGGCGAGCGCCACGATGACTGCGCCGCCCACCCCGAGTACCGAGGCTAGCAGCACCGCTCCCGCGAAAATCGGCGCGGCGATCGTCCACGGGGGAATTTGTCCGCTGGTCTGCATACGATTCGGCTATTCTCGCAGGTCTGATTCAAAAATTGACGGGGGAGCGATGAAGATTACGAGATTGCGTGGCCTGACTCTTGTCATGATGGGGGCCCTCTGCACGGCCCTGACTGCGGCGGCTGGCGCCCCGGCGGCCGCTCCGGAGTCGGTTCGCGCCCAGTCACGCGAGATATTCGCCCACATCGTCGGTATCGAAAGCTCCATCGGCAAGGGGAATGTCCCGCTGGTGGCGAAGTACCTCGCAGAACGCTTCCAGGCCGGCGGATTTCCGGCCGCCGACATTCACATCCTGCCGCTGGGGGAGACGGCCTCCCTGGTCGTACGATACCGGGGCAACGGCCGCGGCGGACGGCCCATCGACTTCATGGCTCACATGGATGTGGTGACCGCGAAGCGCGGCGACTGGCAGCGCGACCCCTACCGCCTCATCGAGGAGAACGGCTTCTTTTTCGGCCGCGGCACCTCCGACGTCAAGCAGGAGGTCGCGCTCTTGACCGCGACATTCCTGCGGCTCAAGGCCGAGGGTTTCGTGCCGTCGCGCGATCTCATCATCACCTTCAGCGGCGACGAGGAGACCGCGCAGGATACGGCGAGAAATCTGGTCACCGCGCATCGCGACCTCGTGGACGCCGAATTTGCTCTCAACGGCGATGGCGGCGGCGGGGTCTTGAGCGAGGGCAGCGCCAAACCGCTCATTTTCTACGTGCAAGGCGCCGAGAAAAGCTCGGCAGAGTTTCTCCTCACCACGCACAATCCCGGCGGCCACAGTTCCGCGCCTCGTCCCGACAATGCGATCTACGAGCTGGCCGATGCGCTCAAGGCGCTGCAGCACTACGAATTTCCCCTCAAGTGGAACGAATGGACGCTCGGCGACTTCAAGGCGGCGAGTCTGGTGAATCCGTGCCCGCTGGGCGCAGCGATGGCGAAATTTGCGGCGGATCCGGGCAACGCGGCCGCGGCGGCCGAGATCGCCAAGGATCCTGCCTTCGTCGGGCGGCTGCGCAC
>JBARBX010000655.1:0-11290 GCA_049793535.1 Steroidobacteraceae bacterium
GACGCTTCGCAGCGGGTGGAAGCGCGATCGGCCGACCTGCTCGCCGTCGGGCTGGTGCGCGGCAGTCGAATGACGATTCACCTCAGCCGCTTGCTCGACAATGCGCCGGTGCGGGACGCGGCCGTGACGGTGGTGCTACGCGGCGCCGCTCACCCGGCCGTGGCCGAGACCGATGGAAGCTACACACTGGTGACCCCGGAACTGGCTGTTCCGGGCGCGGCCGCTGTCGAATTTCAGGTCGAGCAGCCCGGGGCACGCCAGAGCCTCAAGGGGACATTGCAGATCACCGCGGCCGTGCAGCCCGAGGACAGGAACAGCGTCCGGCAGCTAGGGTGGTGGGTGCTCAATTTCGCCGTGTGCATCGGCTTTCTATGGCTGGTATCGCGCCGCAGGAAGAGCGCCGGCACTTAGGCCGCCGGGGGTGGGAGCCTAAAAGCTCTGCATGGTCTGCACCAGGAATTGGAATCTTTGAATGCCCGCGATATTGTTGAGCGGAAACGCAAAATCGATGTGCAGTACATTGCCGAGACCTGAACGGGTATTGCCGAGGCGCAGACCGAAACCCACGTCTCGCAGCAACCCCGGATCGCTGTTGCCGATGACGCCGTTGCCCCAGGTCCGGCCTACATCCGCGAAAATGGCGCCTCCCACCCTCACCAGCCGAAATGGGTACCAATCCGTATAAAAGCGCTGTTCCACCGTGAACAGCGCCCGGGACGTGCCTGATTCGTAGCGCAGCGGATAGCCGCGCAGGCCATTGTCGCCGCCCAGCAGAAGCTGCATGTCGGGATCCAGCGAATCGGTGACGGTTCCAGAAAGACCCGCGAACAACAGCCAGTCCTCGCGCCAGCGCCAGTAGTACTTGGCGCCGGCGTCCGCGATCAGATTGCGCGCGCGGCCGTCCTCGATGCGCGACGAGAAGTCGCTCGTCAGAAAGAGCTGCTGCAGCTCGGTCAATTCAAATCCGCGCAGGGCCTTCGCGGCCAGCATGATGGCATTGCGGTCGGCGCCGAACGCACCGTTCGACAGACCCACCTCGCCGGTGATCTCGGTGCCGAAGTACAAATCCTCGGTGCGGCCGATCTGGTTCTCGTCGCCGACCTTCTTATACTTGTCCTGAAGAATGTCGAATCCGACGAAGGGATACGACAAGGTACGGTCCGGCGGTAGCTGCTGCGCCGGCAACGAAGTATCCGGCGTCGGCAGAAAAATATTGCGGTCGTAGCGCATTCCAAATGTCAGACGCTTGGTCCAGCCGTCGATCAAGCCGTTGGAAATGCCGCCGGAGAGTTCATAGGATGTCTCGTTGTCGTTGAATTGATCGACGATGTCGCCCAGGTTGTAGCGCGAGACGGTACGGTCGAAACTTAAGGCCGTGATCTTCGTGCTCCACGGCGC
The DNA here is from genome assembly GCA_049793535.1 of Steroidobacteraceae bacterium. Taxonomy (GTDB): domain Bacteria; phylum Pseudomonadota; class Gammaproteobacteria; order Steroidobacterales; family Steroidobacteraceae; genus Bog-1198. Next base: position 1,399 of record JBARBX010000655.1, read on the forward strand.
ATCCAGCGACCAAAAGGGCCGAATGACCTGCAGCGACCGCTCGGAACCGTCGCTCGAGTCGGAGTAGGCGAGCGCCGAGGTCCACCGGGACCCGAATACATTGGGGTCCATCCATTGAATGGTGTCGCTGGTGCGATCGACGTCGCTGCCGCGCGATATCTGCAGCGTCTTGCCCCAGCCGAGGAAATTCGTGTCCTGAAGGTTCAACTTGGTCTGGTTGGTGCCCCCGGTCCGCCCGAAGGAGACGCCGGGACTCAAGGTCCACACGTCCTTGGTGATCACCTTGACATCGACCTTGCCGTCGGCGTAACGGACCGGCACCACCCGGGCATCGTAGATATAGGTGAGCAGGCGCAGAGTGCGCTCGGTCTCTGCGAGCTGGCGCGCGAGATACCTGTCTCCGCTCGCGAACAGCAACTGCGCCTGAATGGTCGACCGCTTGGTGCGGATGTGCAGGCGGTTCGCAAGGCGAAACAGGCCGTTGGTCTCCCGTGGGTCCCGCTCGTCGAAGATGTTGCGGATGTCGATGTCGATCTTGCCGATGACCGCTCCGGCCGCCTCCAGCTCCGCGTCGCTCGGCAAGCCCGCGGGACGCGACTCTTCGATGCGCGGGTGTTCGGTGTCGGTGAGCTTTGCAGCCAAACTCGAATCGGCGATTGCGGCCGCCAAAGCCGCGAACGTCAGCAGCCGGCGGACGTCGGCTAATCTCATCCGAGGGCGAGGCTAAAGCGCGGCGTTGTCCGTCTCGCCGGTGCGAATGCGCAGAACCCTCAGAATGTCGGTGACGAAAATCTTCCCGTCGCCGACTTTCCCGGTCTTCGAGGCACCGACGATGGCTTCCATCACCTGATCGACGATGTCGTTCTTGACGGCGACCTCGATGCGCGTCTTCGGCACGAAATCAACCACATATTCCGCGCCGCGGTACAGTTCCGTATGACCGCGCTGGCGCCCGAATCCCTTGACCTCGGTAACCGTCATGCCCGACACCCCGATTTCGGACAATGCCGCGCGCACGTCATCGAGCTTGAAGGGCTTGATTATGGCAGTGATCAATTTCATTCTCGACTCCGATCATCGTTGGGCCGTCGCCGCAATACTATTACGAATGTGCGCAAACGGCACGGGCATATGCGCTGAGGGTGGGCAACCGCGGCCCGGGCGGGGCGTTTTGATTCAGCCACCCTTTCGGGGCGGGTCTCCAACGGCTATAAAGGCATGCCCGAAAACTGTGCACTGCCTTAGGATACTCGAATGATTTCCACCATCCTGATCATCGGCGGCGGCCAAGCAGGGGCACAGGCGATAGATACCCTGCGGCGGGAGGGGTTTGGAGGCCGATTGGTATTGGTCGGAGACGAGCCGGAGTTGCCGTATCAGCGGCCACCGCTGTCGAAGAAATACCTGTCGGGCGAGATGGCGGCCGACCGCCTGGTCTTTCGGCACCAAGCCTTCTACGACGAACACCGGGTCGAGCTCAAGTTGGGCCGCCGGGCCTTGCGGATCGACGCCACCGCACGGCAGGTCGAACTCGCGGACGGCGAGATACTGGCCTACGACCGACTCCTACTGTGTCTCGGCGCCGAGTCGCGCCGCTTGACCTGTCCCGGGACGACGCTGCCGGGCGTGCACTATCTTCGCGGCCTCAAGGACGTGGGTCCGATTCAGGGGGGAATCAAGCCTCAGGGCCGGGTCGTCGTCATCGGCGGCGGCTACATCGGCTTGGAGACGGCGGCCACTTGCCGCGGCCTGCAGTGCGATGTCACCGTGCTGGAAATGGCCGACCGCATCATGAATCGTGTGGTGGCGTCCCGTGTCTCGGAATATTTCGCGGCCGAACATCGCACCCACGGCGTCAACATCCTCTGCAATACGCAGGTGGTCCGGCTCGAGGGCGCGGGACGGGTCGAGCGGGTGGTCTGCGCAGACGGCAGCAGCCATGACGCGGACTTGGTCATCGTGGGCGTCGGCGCCGTCGCGAGCACCGAACTTGCGCGTGCGGCCGGGCTCAAATGCAACGACGGCATCGTGGTGGACGAATATTGCCGCACCAGCGACGCGGCGATCTATGCCGCGGGCGATTGCACCAATCATCCGTCGCCGCGCTTCGGCCGGCGAGTGCGCCTGGAATCCGTGGACAACGCGTTCGAGCAAGCGAAGACCGCCGCCTTCAATCTGCTCGATCGGCCGGTCGCCCACGATCGGGTGCCTTGGTTCTGGTCCGATCAATTCGACAACAAGCTGCTCATCGTAGGGCTTAACGAAGGCCACGACCGTCAAGTTCTGCGTGGGGATCCGGCGTCGCGCAGCTTCAGCGTCTGCTATCTCAAGGGACGTGAATTGCTGGCGGTGGAAGCGGTCAATCATTCGAAGGATTACATGGCGGCGCGCAAGCTCATCGCCGAGCGCGCGCTCCTCGACCCGCAGAAGCTGGCGGACGGCGGGCTGGGGCTCAAAGAGGCCGTCTGATGCCGAGGATCGTCTTCATCGAGCGCGGCGGAGGCCGGCGCGAGATCGAGGCGCCGCTTGGGATAACGTTGATGGAGGTGGCGCGTCAACACGGCGTGCAGGGCATCGTGGCGCAGTGCGGCGGCGCGTGCGCCTGCTCGACCTGCCACGTCTATGTCGATCCTTCGTGGATCTCCAAACTCGAACCGCGCGATGAGATGGAGGAAGGCACGCTGGAGAACGCCTGGGAGCCGCGTGCCGACAGCCGTCTGAGCTGCCAGATCCACATCACGGCGGATCTCGACGGACTCAAGGTGACCGTTCCGGAGCGGCAGCGAGAAGACCTGTAGGGCCTTCCCGCTCGAGCGTCGACCCGCTTCAATCGTAAACGACCAACAAATCCTTGGTGTCGACCTGCTGGCCGGGCCGGGCCAGGATTTCCTTGATCGTCCCGTCGCGCTCGGCGCGCAACGTGGTTTCCATTTTCATCGCCTCCAAGGTCAACACCACCTCGCCCTTGGTCCGGCGTTGTCCCACGTGCACCGGTACCGTGGCAATCGTTCCGGGCATGGGGGCGCCCACATGGGCCGCGTTGCCCGGCTCAACCTTGCGCCGCGGCGGGCGCTTCGCCACCTGGCTGCGATCCGCGACCCGAATGGGCCGCGGCTGCCCGTTGAGCTCGAAGAACACCGTGCGCGTGCCGTCCTCATGCGGCTCGCTGGTGGTGACATAGCGCACGATGAGCGTCTTGCCCCGTTCCAGATCGATATTGATCTCCTGTCCCGCTTCCATCCCATAGAAGAACACGGAAGTGGGCAGAGTGCCGACGTCTCCGAATGCGCTGCGGTTGGCGGCATAGTCGGTGAACACCTTCGGGTACATGAGATACGAAGCGAGCTCCTCGTCGTTGATGGTCCGGCCCACCTTGGCTTCAGCTCGCTTGCGCTCCGCGTCCAGATCGGCCGGCGGCAGCAATTCACCGGGCCGGACCTCGAGAGGCGCCTTGCCGCCCAGCACCTTTTTCTGCAATTCGGGGGGAAACCCGCCCACCGGCTGGCCGAGCTCGCCGTGAAACAGGCGCACCACCGAGTCGGGGAACGCGATTTCCACCGCCGGGTCCAGCACCGCCTCACGGGTGAGTCCGCTCGTCACCATGGTGATGGCCATGTCGCCGACGACCTTGGAGGTCGGGGTCACCTTGACGATATCGCCGAACATGTCGTTGACCTGCGCGTAGGCCTGCGCCACCTCGGGCCAGCGGTAATCGTCGAGCCCCAAGGACCGCGCCTGCTCGCGCAGATTCGTATACTGCCCCCCTGGCATGCCGTGGACATACACCTCGGAGGCGCCCGCCCGAATGTCGCTCTCGAAGGCAACGTAGCCGCGCCGCACCTGTTCCCAATAAGTGGAGATGGTCCTGATCTTTTCGGGATCGAGACCCGAGTCGCGCGGACCGAATCGCAAGGCTTCGACGATGGAACCCAGATTGGGCTGAGAGGTCAAGCCGGACATGGCGTCGATGGCGCCGTCGACCGCATCGACGCCGGCCTCGATTGCGCTAAGCACGCTGGCCGCCGCGATCCCGCTCGTGTCATGCGTGTGGAAGTGAATCGGCAGACCCACCTCCTCCTTGAGCGCCTCGACCAGCGAGGCGGCGGCGCGCGGCTGACACAGCCCGCCCATGTCCTTGATCGCGAGCACGTGGGCACCCATGGCCTTGAGCTCCTTGGCCGTCTTGACGTAGTACTTCAGGTCGTACTTGGTCTCTTTGGGGTTGGTGAGATTCCCCGTGTAGCAGATCGCGGCCTCGCACAGGCGTCCCGTTTCGAGGACGGCCTCGATGGCGACGCGCATGTTGTCGACCCAATTCAAGCAATCGAACACCCGAAACACGTCGATGCCGGCATCGGCCGCCGACCTTACGAAATGCCTCACCACGTTGTCCGGATAGTTGGCGTATCCGACCGCGTTCGCCGATCGGAACAGCATTTGCAGCAGCAGGTTGGGCATCGCTTCGCGGAAGGCGGCGAGGCGCGCCCAGGGATCCTCCCTCAAGAAACGCAATGCGACGTCGAACGTCGCGCCGCCCCAGCACTCCACCGAGAAGAGCTGCGGCAGCATTCCGGCGTAGAACGGAGCGATCAGCGCCATGTCGTGAGTGCGAAAACGCGTCGCCAGCAACGACTGATGCGCGTCGCGCATGCTCGTGTCGGTCAGGAGGACGCGGGATTCGCTCTGCATCCACTGCGCAAACTTCTCCGGCCCCAGCGCGTCGAGGCGTTGCTTGGTGCCGTCCGGCGGCGCTTTCAAGACGACCCGCGGCAGTCGGGGAAACACGGGCTGCTTCGGCCGGGCGCGACCCTTGACCTCGGGATTACCGTTGACGATCACGTCGCCGATGAAACTCAGCAGCCGCGTGGCCCGGTCGCGCTTGCGCGGGCTGCGGAACAGCTCCGGGGTCTCGTCGATGAACTTGGTGGTGTAGTCCGCCGACGCGAATCGCGGATGCATGATCAGCTGATCGAGGAAGCGCAGATTCGTCACCACGCCGCGGATTCGAAATTCCCACAGCGCGCGGTGCATGCGTGCGATGGTCTCTTCAGGGGTGGGCGACCAGGACGTCACCTTCACCAGCAGGGAATCGTAGAAGCGCGTGATGATGGCGCCCGCATAGGCGGTTCCGGCGTCGAGACGTATGCCGAATCCGGCCGGACTGCGGTAGGCCGTGACGGTGCCATAGTCGGGCACGAAGTTGTTTTGTGGGTCCTCGGTGGTGACGCGGCACTGCAAAGCATGGGCATTGACGCGAATGTCCTCCTGCCGCGGTACGCCGCTCTCCGGGGTGCCTATTCTCGCGCCGGCGGCGATGCGGATCTGCGCCTTGACCAGGTCGATCCCGGTCACGCATTCGGTCACGGTGTGCTCGACCTGAATGCGCGGATTGACTTCGATGAAGTAGAACTTGCCGGTGTCGGCATCCTGCAGGAACTCGACGGTACCGGCGGCGCGGTAGCCTACGGCACGGCCGATCTTGAGCGCCGCCTCGCACAGAGCGGAGCGCTGCGCATCGCTGAGAAACGCCGCCGGCGCCCGTTCAACCACCTTTTGATTGCGGCGCTGGACGGTACAATCGCGCTCGTACAAATGCACGAGATTGCCGTGGGCATCGCCCAGGATCTGCACTTCGACATGCCGCGCGCGGCGGATCAGCTTCTCGAGATACACCTCGTCCTTGCCGAAGGCCGCCTTGGCTTCGCGCCGCGCGGCCGCCACGGTCTCTGCGAGCTCCCGATCGTCTTCGATGACGCGCATGCCGCGCCCACCGCCGCCCCAACTCGCCTTGAGCATCACTGGGAAGCCGACGGCTTGCGCCATGGCCAGCGTCTGCGCGTCATTATCGGGCAGGGGCGGCGTTGCCGGCATCACCGGCACTCCCGCCTCCGCCGCCAAGTTGCGCGCCTCCACCTTGTTGCCCAGCCGGCGCATGGTGTCGGGCGTCGGGCCGACGAAAACGATGCCGGCCGCGGCGCAGGCCTCGGCGAACTCGGGACTCTCCGACAGGAAGCCATAGCCCGGGTGAACCGCGTCGGCACGAGCCTCGACGGCGATGCGGACAATGTCGGCGATATCCAGATAGGCGTCGATCGGTCCCTTGCCCTCGCCCACCAAGTAACTCTCGTCGGCCTTGGTCCGATGCAGCGAGAATCGATCCTCGACCGAGTGAATGGCGATGGTGCGAATGCCGAGTTCCGTGGCCGCACGCATGACACGAATTGCAATTTCACCGCGATTTGCGATGAGAAGGCTTTTGATAGACCCCGTCTTGGGAAATGGATTCACCGAATGATGATAGCCTTGCAGCATCCGGGCAACCAGAGGAACTCACGTGAAAATGTTCGGCCTGGCGGTTCACGGCGGCGCAGGTACGTTGCCTCGCGCCGAGATGAGCGAGGAGAGGGAGCAGAAATATCGCGCCGGCCTCGCCGCGGCGCTCGAGGCTGGCTATGCGGTGCTGCAAAGGGGCGGGACCAGTCTCGATGCGGTGACGCGAGCGGTGGTGGCGCTCGAGGACAATCCGCTGTTCAACGCGGGCTTGGGCTCGGTGTTCACCTTCGACGGCCGCAACGAATTGGACGCCTCGATCATGGACGGCAGCACACTGAAGGCCGGAGCGGTATGCGGCGTGACTCACGTCAGGAATCCCATAGAACTGGCACGCACCGTCATGGAGCAATCGGAATACGTCATGCTGAGCGGCGAAGGAGCCGAAGAGTTCGCCTTGAGCCGCGGATTCTCGCTGGTACCCCGCAGCTACTTTTACACGGCCGAGCGTTGGCGGCAGCTCGAGCGCATCCGCAGCGGCGACTCGGAGCTGTCGGCGTTGACCATTTCGCACGTCGGCACCGTGGGAGCGGTCGCACTCGACTCAAGCGGCCACCTCGCGGCGGCCACGTCCACCGGCGGCATGACCGCAAAGCGCTATAGCCGGATCGGCGATTCGCCCGTTATCGGCGCCGGCACGTACGCGGACGATCGCTCTTGCGCGGTGTCGGCAACCGGCCATGGCGAGGTGTTCATTCGCGCCGCCGTGGCGCACGACATTTGCGCGCGCATGCGCTTCGGCGGCCGCACCTTGAGCGCGGCGGCGCAAGAAGTCGTGCAGGTGGAACTCATCCGGTTGCACGGCGAGGGTGGCGTCGTCGCCATCGACCACAACGGCGAGATTTCGATGGAATTCAATTCGGAAGGAATGTTCCGAGGCTACCGCAGAAGCGGCGAGGACGCGCGCATCTCGATCTATCGGTAAACCGCCGATCTATCGGTAGACCGCCGATCTATCGGTAGACCGCGGCCTCAGGCCGCGGCTAGAGGGCGCGTTGGCCGCGGCGCTTCTCGAAGCGGCCGGTCTTCAGCGTGTGATATTCGGCTTCCATCACGACCACGCGATTTCTGCCCTGTTCCTTCGCGCCGTACAAGGCTTCATCGGCGAGCTGGATCAGGCCCTCGTACGTCCGGCCGCTGCTCGGCATGATGAAGGCCGCGCCGATGCTCACCGTCAGCCGGCTGGCCACCCGGGATGCTTCGTGCGGGATGTTGAGTTCAGCAATGGAGCGTTGAATTCGCGTGAGCACCTCGGCGACATATTCGCGGCTCGCCTCGTACAGCACCATGGCGAATTCTTCGCCGCCGTAGCGTGCGACGAAGTCCAGCGGCCGGCGTGCGCATTGATTGAGCGAAACTGCCACGGCGCGCAGGCACTCATCGCCCGCCTGGTGTCCGTAGCGGTCGTTGTAGTCCTTGAAACAGTCGATGTCGATGAGCAGCACCGCCACTCGTTCCTCCTCGCGCACGGCTTGCTGCCAGACGTGCCGAATGTGCTGGTCGAACATGCGCCGGTTCTGAATGCCGGTCAGCCCATCGCGCGCCACCATGTCGCGCAGCAAGCAGGCTTCGAGAAAGCGCAGTCGGCTGGTTTTCTCGTGCATGTAGACGACCGACGCGCCGAACAGGTTGGCGGCGATCATCGCCAGCGCATCGTAGGCGAACTCGCGGCCGGGCAACATCAGCAGCGTGCCTGCGCCGAGATACACGAACATCACGATCACATTGGCGGCCACCGCATGATAGAAAACCAGTGCAGCCAGGAAGTACGTGAAAATGATGGTCAGCATCAGACAGGGAAACAGGATGGACACGCCGCCGCGGGTCGCGATGATCTGAATCGCGGCCACGCCCAGGCCCAGCAGGGTCGATGCGATCAGCGCCAGCGGCGGATAGATCCGATGCCGCTGCGCGGAGAAACTCGCGGCCAGGCCGATCAGCAGCGTCGGCAGGATCACCAGCATGTGGATCATGCTGGGGAAGCGGTTGAGCTCGGGACCCAATACCACCGAATCCATGGCCGAGAAGGCGATGGTGATGATCGCCGCCAGGCAGAAGTTCACGCGCGTATGAGGCAAATTCTCCTCGAAATGAGCGCGCCGGAATTCCGATTCGAGCTGCGGGCTGAAAGTCAGCCACGGAAAGCCCGCCCGCAATTGGCGGGCATGCGGGGAATCCGGGAGATCTGCCGTGGGAAGTAGATCGGCACTGCTCATGCGCTACACCGTACCGCTCGACGCCCGCGGGCTCAATGACCTGCACCACTGTTTGCGGGGAAACGCAGCCCGGGCGGTATTCGACATTATGTTAAGTATCACTCAGGATCTCGGAGTCGGGCGCCGCCGCCGCGGCTCAATCTGCCAGGTAACGGGCCAGGTAGGTGTCGAAATCAGTCTTATCGGCGGCTTCAATGCGCGCCTGCGCCTCGTGGGACTCGCGCGCCGCCGCGGCGAATTCGGCGAGCCGGCGTTCATTGGGTGGATAAAGCCCCAGAAAATAATCCTTGTGCAGGTTCGACATCCGCAGGGCCAATTGGAAAAACGATTCTCCGCTTTGGCGCATGTCGGCCAACAGCCGCGCGGAGGGCGTGCGCTCGACATCCTCGACCTTCGCCCGCTGCTGTTCCAGCGCGGATGCATACGGACGGGCGGCCTCGCCGTGATCGAGAAGTTCGCACAGCCCCTGCATCGCGTCGAGCAGCTCGCGCGCCCACTCGAGCATGGGAAAGTCGCGCCCCTCGCGCTTCAGCATGAGCCCGGGCTCCCTGCCGCGCCTGGCAACCAGGAGATGGTTGGCGTCCAGGCTTGCCTGTTCACTCTCCGCAATGGGCTCGCTCTCCCGCAGCAGGCAGAGCGCGAGAAAGGCCTCCAAGAAGCGCAGCTTGTTCTGGTTGACTCCGACCGGATCGAATGCGCTCACGTCCAGGGCGCGCACCTCGACGTACTCGACCCCCGCCCGCTGCAATGCCTTGGTCGGCCGTTCGCCGGAGCGCGCAATCCGCTTCGGCCGTATGTAGCTGTAATATTCGTTTTCGATTTGCAGGATATTGGCGTCGAGCTGCCGGTACTCGCCGTCGACCTTGACACCCATCTTTTCGTACGGCGGATAAGGCGTGCCGATCGCCCGCGAAAGATCGCGCACGTACTCGCTCAGGCTGTTGACCGACACGCGCACGGTCGCTTGATTCTTGTTGCGGTAGCCGATGTCGCTCATGCGCAGCGACGTGCCGAACGGCTCGTAGAAGGTGTCCGCATCGAGCCGGCTCAAGGTGGTCTCGCGCCCCGCAAAGAAGCTCTTCGATACCGCCGGCGACGTGCCGAACAGGTACAGCACGAGCCAGCCGTAGCGCCGATAGTTGCGCAGCACGCCGAAGTATTGCTCCGACGTGAAGCTCTGCAGCGGCTGCCTGGACTGATTGATGTCCTCGAGCACTCCCCACAGGCGCGGCGAGAAAGAATAGTTGAAATGCACGCCTGAAATCGCCTGCATGATGCGCCCGTAGCGCACGCCCAGACCGTGCCGGTAGATGGTCTTCATCCGGCCCACGTTCGAAGTGCCGAAT
>JBARBX010000656.1:0-12051 GCA_049793535.1 Steroidobacteraceae bacterium
TTCATGCGCGATATCCGCCTGATCGAGCAGAAAGGCGTATTCCATCGCGATCTCGCGGTAGCGCTGAAAGCGACCCGACTTGCCGCCGTGCCCGGCCTGCATGTCCACGTACAGCAGCAGTGCGTTGGCGTCGGTCTTGAGGGCGCGAAGCTTCGCGACCCACTTGGCCGGTTCGTAGTACTGCACCTGACTGTCCCACAGCCCGGTGGTCACGAACATGGCCGGATAGCGCTGCGCCCGCACATTGTCGTAGGGCGAGTACGAGAGCATGTAAGCGTAAGCTTCGCGGTCGTCGGGATTGCCCCATTCGTCGTATTCGTTGGTGGTGAGCGGGATGCCGTCGTCCAACATCGTGGTCACCACATCGACGAAGGGCACCTGTGCGACGACCCCGCGGTAGTCGCCGGAGCTCAAATTCGCGACGGCCGCGACGGCCATGCCGCCCGCGCTCCCGCCCATCGCAAACACCCGATCCTTGTCCGCGTAGCCTTCGGCCACCAGAAAGCGAGTGACATCGATGAAGTCGTTGAAGGTATTCAGCTTGTTGAGTTTCCTTCCGGCGTCGTACCAGGCGCGGCCCATTTCCTGGCCGCCGCGCACATGGGCGATGGCGTAGACGAAACCGCGATCGATCAGGCTCAGGCGGGCCGAAGAGAATACCGGGTCGCTGGACAGGCCGTACGCCCCATAGGCGTATTGCAGCAGAGGCGCCGTGCCGTCGCGCAGGAATTCCTTGCGATACACCAGGGACACGGGAATTTGCGCCCCATCGCGCGCCGGCGCGAACGAGAACTGCGTTCGATAATTTGCCGGGTCGAAACTGCCGATCACCGGATCGCGCTTCAGCAGAATCTTCTCGCGCGTGCGCACGTTGTAGTCGTAAACGGTGGTCGGCGTCGTGAGCGAGGAATACGCATAGCGCAGAAGTTCGGTGTCGAGTTCCTCATTGATTGCCAGCGTCGTGGCGTAGGCCGCCTCGTCGCTGTCGATGAAGAACTCGGCGCCGCATCCCGCGTCGGCCGCCCCGCCTTTCCCCAAGGGTTTGATGCGGATCTTGGCGAGGCCGCCGGAGCGCACCGCCACGGCGAGGAACCGGTCGAATACGTCGTAATCCTCGATGAATGTATCGTCGCGGTGCGTGACTACATCGCTCCAGGACGTACGGTCCGATCCCCCGCCGATCGGCGCCCGCATCAGGCGGAAATTGCGCGCCCGCCAGTTGGTTCTGACGATGAATGCGTCGCCGAGATGTTCCATCTGGTATTCGTGATCGCGCTCGTGCGGCAGGAAGGTCTGGAATTCCAGCTTCGGATCGCCGGCCTCGGCGTAGCGCCACTCCGATGACACCGTGCTCTCCATGCGGATGAATATGAAGCGGTCCGACTTGGATTTGGATACGCCGGTGTAGAAGCTCCTGTCCGTTTGCTCGAACACCGTTGCGTCCTGCCGCGGATCGGTGCCGAGCACGTGCTTCTTGATGTAAAGGCCGAGCAGGGTCTCGGGATCTTTTTCGACGTACAGCAGCGTTCGGTCGTCGTTGGCCCACGCGAGGTCGGCCTCGACCTGGGGTATCGCAACCCCGAGAATCTCGCCGCTGCGCAGATTCTTGAAGCGCAGGGCGTACTCGCGCCTGCCCACGGTGTCCTCGCAGAACGCGAGCCAGCCGCCGCCCGGCGAGACTTCGAGCGCGCCGATCCGGTAGTAATCGTGCCCAAGCGCGAGGCTGTTGGCGTCGATGAGAATCTCTTCGGGTGCATCCAGCGAGCCTCGCCGGCGCGCGAATATCGGGTGCTCCTTGCCCGGCTCGAAGCGGGTGTGGTACCAGTAGCCGCGCTTCCGATATGGCACGCTGGCGTCGTCCTGCTTGAGCCGCGCGACGATTTCCTGGTAGAGCGCGTCCTCCAAGGGCTTGGCATTCGACATGCAGCGCTCCCGGTAGGCATTCTCCGCCGCAAGGTAGGCCAGCATTTCCGGGTTCGTCCGCTCGTCGTCCCGCAGCCAGTAGTAGGGATCCATCCTGATGCCATGCGGCGAGGCCACAGCGTGCGGCCGCGCCGCCACCGTCGGGGGATGGGTATCGGGTTCGATTGCCAGAAGAGGCTCCTTGGGGCTTCTGTCCTCGGGTTGGGCGGGAGTATAGTCAGGCGGGAGCCTGTCTGAGTATCACCGTGGCCGCGAGCTCCTAGGAGGGGGAACTATGCAGACCGTAGGTCAACTGCTCAAAACCAAGGGCACCGAAGTCTTCTCCGTGGGGGCGCAGGACTCGGTTCTGCACGCCATCGAAGTCATGGCGACCCGGCATGTGGGGGCGCTCCTGGTCATGAGCCAGGGATCGCTGATCGGCATCATCTCCGAGCGCGACTACGCCCGTAAAGTGATACTGAAGAATCGCTCGTCGCACGACACGCCGGTGGGCGACATCATGACGGCATCGCCGGTCAGCGTGGCGCCGGAGGATACGGTGCATCATTGCATGCAGCTCATGACCGAGGGACGATTCCGGCATTTGCCGGTGGTGAAGGGCGGCCGGGTGGTGGGAATGCTCTCCATCGGCGATTTGGTCAAGGCCGTCATCCAGGAGCAAACCGAGCACATCGAGCAGCTCGAGCGGTACATCGCCGGTTAGCGACCGGCCGGGACGCTTGGGGCTTCGCCGCGATTGACGGTAACCGCCACCCCGGTATTATGAGACGCATACACAAGGCGCGCCCGACGGCGCTTGCCCCAACCTGGCGCGGCGACTTTTGCGGCGCCTAGAACCGATTTAAGTTATTGTTTTTGAAAAGGCTTTGCAGGGTGCTGCCAAGCAGGCTTGAGGGTGGGCGCAAGATATGGCGATCGAGCACGGAACAGAGTTCGCAACGAACAGCGGCCGCGGGGATCCGCGCATGAGCGATTGGGGACTGTACCGGCCCGCCTATGAGAAGGACTCCTGCGGATTCGGCCTGATCGCGAGCCTCGACGATCGCGCCAGCCATTGGGTGCTCAAGACCGCGATCAGCTCGCTCAACCGTCTGACTCACCGCGGCGCGATCGCGGCCGACGGCAAGACCGGAGACGGCTGCGGCCTGCTGATCAAGCAGCCCACCGCGTTCCTGCGGGCGGCGGCCGCGGAATCCGGATTCATCTTGAGCGCCCAATTCGCCGCCGGCTTGGTGTTCCTCAATCGAGATCCCGCGAAGGCGGCCCGTGCGCGCGAGGCCCTCACCGAGCAATTGCAGATTGAGGAGCTCGAGGTCGCGGGCTTTCGGATTCTGCCCGTGGACCCCGATGCCTGCGGCTCGGAGGCGCTCAAGACCTTGCCCGTGATCGAACAGGTGTTCGTCAACGGGAGCGGCGATATCGACGAGGCCACTTTCAATCGCAAGCTGTACCTGGCGAGGCGGCGCACCGAGAAACAGATGGAACGGGACGACCCTGCGTTCTACATCCCCTCCTTGTCGGCCAGCACCATCGTCTACAAGGGCATGGTCATGCCCCAATTCCTGGTGCAGTTCTATCCCGACCTCAAGGATCCGCGGATGGAAGCCTCGGTGGTGGTGTTCCATCAGCGCTTTTCGACCAACACCATGCCGCAGTGGCGTCTGGCACATCCCTATCGCTACCTGGCTCACAACGGCGAGATCAACACGGTGCAGGGCAACCGCAGCTGGGCGGTGGCCCGCGGTCCCTTGTTCCGCTCCCCCGTGCTGCCCGATCTCACCGATATCTTGCCGCTGGTGTCCTTGACCGGCTCGGATTCGCAGTCGCTCGACAACATGCTCGAGCTCCTGCTCATGGGCGGTCTCGATCCCATGCATGCGATGCGCATGCTGGTGCCTCCGGCGTGGCAGTCGGTCGACATGATCGACCCGGATCTCAAGGCTTTTTACGAGTACTACGCGACGCACATGGAACCCTGGGACGGCCCGGCCGGCATCGTGCTCACCGACGGCCGCTATGTGTGCTGCACGCTGGACCGCAATGGGCTGCGCCCCGCGCGCTGGGTGATCACCGAGAACCGCCACATCACCGTCGCTTCGGAGGCGGGAGTGTGGGATTACCGGCCCGAAGAGGTGGTCAAGAAGGGCAAATTGGGACCGGGCGAGATGCTGGCCCTGGATTTGCAGACCTCCGAGCTCATGGATACGAAGAGAGTGGACGATCTGCTCAAGAGCCGGCATCCCTACAAGGTGTGGCTGAAGAAAGGCGTGCGCTATCTGCAAACCGATCTCATCGATCCGCGGTTGGCCGCGGAGCCCTTCGATCGCGATACGCTCGCGCTGTTCCAGAAGATGTACAACGTGTCGGCCGAGGAGCGCGACGAGGTCATCCGCATTCTGGCCGAAGATGAGAGCGAGGCGGTGGGCTCGATGGGCGACGACACGCCGATGCCGGTGCTGTCGAAGAAAGTGCGCTCTCTGTACGACTATTTCCGGCAGCAGTTCGCCCAGGTCACGAACCCTCCCATCGACAGCCTGCGCGAGAGCATCGTGATGTCGCTGCAGACGCAGATCGGCCCCGAGTGCAACATCTTCGTGCCTGCGCAGCATCATGCCGAACAAATCGTGCTCTCCTCCCCCGTGCTCTCGCAGCGCAAACTGCGGCAGATCGTCGGGCTCGCGGATTCCGGGGTGCCGAACCAGTTCATCGACCTGCAGTACGAGGAACACCTCGACCTCAAGACCGCGCTGTCGATGGTCTGCGATCAGGCGGAAGCCGCGGTGCGCAGCGGCAAGATCGTGCTGCTCTTGTCCGATCGATACCTCATCAAGGGCAAGGTTCCCGTGCACGCCCTGCTCGCCACCGGTGCCGTGCATCACCGCCTGGTCAAGACCGGGCTGCGCTGCAAGTGCAATATTCTGGTGGAGACCGGTACCGCGCGCGACGCGCACCACTTCGCCTGCCTGATCGGCTACGGCGCCACCGCCGTGTATCCCTATCTCGCGTACCAAACGCTGTTCGATCTCATGCGCACCGGCGCCCTGAAAATGGAAGCGGCGATGCGCCAGGAACTCGGCCGCAGCTACCGCCGCGGCATCCGCAAGGGCCTGTTCAAGATCATGTCCAAGATGGGCATCTCCACCATTGCCAGCTATCGCAGCGCGCAGCTGTTCGAGATCGTGGGCTTGAACGCCGAAGTCGTCGACCTGTGCTTCGAGGGCTCCGACAGCCGGATCGCCGGCGCCGATTTCACGGACCTCAAGGCGGACGCCGACTACCTGGCGCGCCGCGCCTGGGACCCCGCCGAAAAGGTGGAGCAAGGCGGCTTGCTCAAGTACATGCACGGCGGCGAATACCATATGTACAACCCGGACGTCATCGCGACGCTGCAGTCGGCGGTCATGACCCGCGACTACGGCCAGTATCGCGAGTTCGCCGCGCTGGTGAATCAGCGGCCGGTGTCCTGCCTCCGCGATCTTTTGGCGTTGACGCCCTCGGCCAGCCCCATTCCCCTGGACGAAGTCGAGCCGATCTCGGCCGTCATCGCGCGTTTCGACAGCGCGGGCATGTCCTTGGGCGCGCTGTCTCCCGAGGCGCACGAGGCGCTCGCGATCGCCATGAACACCCTCGGCGCGCGCTCGAATTCGGGCGAGGGCGGCGAGGATCCGGCGCGCTACGGCACGGAAAAGAATTCCAAGATCAAGCAGGTGGCCTCCGGCCGCTTCGGCGTCACGCCGGAGTATTTGATCAATGCCGAAGTCCTGCAGATCAAGATCGCGCAAGGCGCGAAGCCGGGCGAAGGCGGACAGCTTCCCGGGCACAAGGTGAACGACATGATCGCGCGCCTGCGGTTCGCGCGCCCCGGTGTCGGCCTCATCTCGCCGCCCCCGCATCACGACATCTACTCCATCGAGGATCTGGCGCAATTGATCTTCGACTTGAAGCAGGTGAATCCCCGCGCCCTGGTGTCGGTCAAGCTGGTGGCCGAGCCCGGCGTGGGCACGGTGGCGGCGGGAGTCGCCAAGGCCTATGCGGATCTCATTACCATCAGCGGCTACGACGGCGGCACGGGTGCGAGCCCCCTGTCTTCGATCAAGTACGCCGGCACGCCGTGGGAATTGGGGCTGGCCGAAACCCATCAAACGCTGCGCGCCAACGAGCTGCGGCATCGGGTGCGCCTGCAGACCGACGGCGGCCTGAAGACCGGACTCGATGTGATCAAGGCGGCCATCATCGGCGCCGAGAGCTTCGGCTTCGGCACCGCGCCGATGGTTGCGCTCGGCTGCAAGTACTTGCGCATTTGTCATCTCAACAATTGCGCGACGGGAATTGCCACGCAGCACAATGTGCTGCGCTCCAAGTACTTCATCGGTCTGCCCGAGATGGTGATCAACTACTTCAAGTTCGTGGCCGAGGAGTGCCGCGAGATCATGGCGTCCATGGGTGTGCGCAGCCTGTCGGAATTGATCGGACGCACGGAGCTACTGAGGATACTGCCGGGGGAGACCGAGAAGCAGCGCAAACTCGACCTGTCGCCGCTGCTGGCCAACTCCGAGCTGGTTTCAGCCAAGCCGCAGTACTGCGTCGATCCGCACAACGATCCCTTCGATAAGGGCGTGCTCGCCGAGAAGATGCTTAGCGATATGCAGGGCGCGATCGCCGAGAAATCGGGCGGCCGGTTCTCCTACTCGGTGCAGAATTTCCATCGCTCCATCGGCGCGCGCATTTCCGGAGAGATCGCCCGGCGCTGGGGCAACACCGGCATGAGCGGAGCGCCTCTCATCGTCACCCTGAAGGGTTCGGCCGGCCAGAGCTTCGGGGTGTGGAATGCCGGCGGATTGCACCTGCTGCTCGAGGGCGAGGCCAACGATTACGTGGGCAAGGGCATGGCGGCGGGCAAGATCGTCTTGAAGCCGCACGAGCGATCGACCTTCGTGGCTCGCGACACCGTGATCATGGGCAATACCTGCCTGTATGGCGCGACCGGCGGGGAGCTGTATGCCGCGGGGACCGCCGGAGAGCGGTTCGCGGTGCGCAATTCCGGCGCGCTGGCGGTGGTGGAGGGGACCGGGGATCATTGCTGCGAATACATGACCGGCGGCGTGGTGTGCGTGCTCGGCCGCACCGGGGTCAACTTTGGCGCGGGATTCACCGGCGGCTTCGCCTACGTGCTCGACATGGAGCGCGATTTCGTCGACCGCTACAACCATGAATTGATCGACATCCACCGCGTGTCGCCCGAGGGCATGGGCATCCATGTGCAGCATCTGCGCGGCTTGATCGAGCAGCACGTCGAAGCCACCGACAGCGCGTGGGGAGCGCAATTGCTCAACGATTTCCGCTCCTACATCGGCAGATTCTGGGTGGTGAAGCCGAAGGCGGCCGCCATCGATTCTCTGCTGGAAAACCTGCGCCGCGCCGCCTGAGCGCGCCGCAGACAGGCTCCTGACACGACATGGCCGACAAGCACCTGCAATTCCTGGAAATTCCGCGCAAGGATCCCGACAAACTCAGCGTCGAGGTGCGCACCAAGCAGTTTGGCGAGATCTATTCGCAGTATGGCAGCGATGCCGCGGCGGACCAAGCCGGGCGCTGCATCGCCTGCGGCAACCCTTTTTGCGAATGGAAGTGCCCGGTGCACAATTACATTCCGAATTGGCTGGCGCTGGTGCGCGACGGCAAGCTGTTCGAAGCGGCGGAGCTGTCGCACCAGACCAATTCCCTGCCGGAGATGTGCGGGCGCATTTGCCCGCAGGACCGGCTGTGCGAGGGCGCCTGCACCTTGAACGACGGTCTCGGCGCGGTGAGCATTGGCGCCATCGAAAAGTACATCACGGACGAGGCATTCAAGCAGGGCTGGAAACCCGACATGTCGCATGTCGTGCGCACCGGCAAGCGAGTCGCCGTGGTGGGCGCGGGCCCCGCGGGGCTCGCGTGCGCCGACATTCTGGCCCGCAACGGCGTGGCTCCCGTGGTGTTCGACCGCTACTCGAAGATCGGCGGCTTGCTCACTTTCGGCATTCCGCCCTTCAAGCTGGAAAAGGACGTGGTCGAGAAGCGCCGCGAGATCATGGAGTACATGGGGGTGGAATTCCGGCTCGAGGTGGAGGTCGGCCGCGATATTTCCTTCGAGGAGATCAACCGCGAATTCGATGCGGTGTTCCTCGGCATGGGCACCTACAACTACGTGAAGGGCGGATTCGCCGGCGAGGATTTGCCGGGGGTGCACGAGGCGCTGCCCTACTTGATATCGAACATCAACCGCGAATTGGGCATCGTGGATGAGGCGTTGAATTTCATCGACATGCGGGGCAAGCGGGTGATGGTGCTGGGCGGCGGCGACACCGGCATGGACTGCAATCGAACCGCGATCCGTCAGGGCGCGAGCAGCGTCACCTGCACTTATCGGCGCGACGAGGCCAACATGCCGGGTTCGCGGCGCGACTACAAGAACAGCAAGGAAGAGGGCGTCCTCTTCTTGTTCAACAAGCAGCCCATCGAAATCGTCGGCTCCGACCGAGTACAGGGCGTGAAGCTGGTCGAGACCCGCTTGGGTCCGCCGGGACCGCGCGGACGCCGCATCCCGGAAGTGGTTCCGGGGACGGAAGAGACCGTGGACGCCGATGCCGTGATCATCGCGTTCGGATTTTTGCCCAGTCCCCCCGACTGGTTCGCGAAGCAGCAGATCGCGCTGCACTCGAACGGCCGCGTACGTGTGGCCGGTGCACCGTCATTGCCGTTTCAAACCACGAACCCCAAGGTGTTTGCCGGGGGGGATATGGTGCGCGGCTCCGATCTCGTGGTGACCGCGGTGTTCGAAGGGCGCGAAGCCGCGCAGGGAATCTTGCGGTACCTTCAGTAGTCCGCGGGAGGAGCGGGACCGGTCGCAGCGAGATCGCGCACCACCTCGCGCCGCCTCGCCAGCACGGCGGCGAGCGGAGCGTGCCGTGCCGCGCCGACCTCGGCGGCGGTGAATTTGGGCATGTCCGCGCTGATTTCGTCGGCATTGAATTCTTCGGCGAGCCAGTTCAACACCGCTGCCAGTTGCGCGTCCGACAGCACGGAGTTCGCCGCACCCGGCACCCGCAGGAGATAGTCGCGGCCGGCGGCGGTGCGCATGAAGCGGCCGAGGGAGTGCGCCAAGGGCGGCACCTTGCCGGGCACCCCCTGGGCCTGCGGGCCGTGGCAGCCCATGCAGTACAGCATGTAGTCCTGCGCCGGACTTGCCCCCGCGGCGCCGCTCCAGGCGGCGGCAGCAGCCACCATCATCAGGAATTCCACGAGCCGCCACCGATGTCGCGGATTGGGCATCGGCTTCGGCTACAGTCCGAGCGCCGCGAGAACTTTTGCTCGATGCTCGCGCACCGCCGCGCCTTCCTCGGGGTGGCTGCGCTCGGCCGCGATGTCCTCGGGTGCGAGCGGCTTTATGTCCTGCGCGGCGCCGGCGATATCGAACACCACGAAGTTCAAGACCGCGGCCAGCGCCGCATCGTCGAGCTGCGAGAAGTCCGGCATTTTGAAATCGTAGTGCTTGGCCTCCACATCGATGCCGCCGAACATGCCGTTCAGCACCGTCATCGCGAGCTGCCGCCGTCCCTCCGCGATGGAGACATAGCGGGCGGGATAGGAGGTGAGAGGCGGTGCGAGCGAAGGTGTCCCCAGGCCCTTGGAGCCGTGGCACACGGCGCAATTTGCCTGAAACGTCGCGGCACCGTCGGGATAGCGGGGGCCGGCCGAATCCGCGGCAAGCTTGGGCGGGATCCCGCCTAAGACGATGGCCGCCGCCGCGGCCGCCGCCCACCCACCGATGGGCTTCATTTCTCCGCGACGCCCAGAATCACCGATACCGAACAGTGATAGTTCGAGTCGGCATTGGCCATGCACCAGTTCAAGTCGTTGTTGCGCGACGGACGGTACATCGGCTTCTCGCGCTCGTTGCGGTTGCATTCGCAATTGCCGCAGCTCACTTTGCCGCAGCAATCGTTGTAGGACACGATGTAATCGCGGTCGTCGCCCGGGTTGTGGCAGGTGCCGATCCAGGTGATGGGCGACGGTGTCGTGCCCGGTGGGCAGGAATTCGACGAGCCGCCGCAGCAGGAGCAGAGAAAGCCGTCGACCGCGCAGTACTTCCAATAGTCGCAACTCTTCGGATCGTCCGTCGCGGGCTTCGCCGCTTTGGCCTTGGCATTCGCCGGAGCCGCCGGCGCTTCAGCGGCGCGCGCGGAACGATCGATGGGCAGCAGCGGGATGAGCGCCGCTCCCGTCAGCACCTGACCCAAACTGGCGAGCAGGCTGCGGCGGGAGGTGCGCTGCGCCAGGGCCCGCGAGGATTTTTCGAACAAACGGTCGATCGAGCGCATCGGTGGCCTCTAATTACTCAGGATGAGCCAGGGAGTTTGTCCCATCTGCTGTTCGATGTGGCGCAGCTTGCCCGTGAGAGCGTCGAATACCGCGAGCTCGGAGCGCTCGTCCGCGGCGAAGAGCAGCGGCGCGTCGTCCTGCGACACCTGGATGGCGAGAACGCCCGATAGCTTCTGCGGCGCGAGCGGCCAACGCGCCACGCGCTGATGGCTCGACAGATCGAACACCCAGATCTCGGTACCGCCCTCCTTGTGCGAGCCCTCGCCGCCCTGATGCATGGGTACATACAGCCGGTTCAGATGCCGGTGGATGGCGCCGACCTGCTGGCCGCCCGGCCGCCAATGTCCCGCCTTGTCCGCCGCCGAGAGCAGCGACCACGGTTTGCGAATGGCGGGCTGGTCGCCCGAGAAGTCCACTTCGTGCACCTCCCCGAGAAAGGAAATGAACGCATAGCCGTTGGTCTCGGGCACGCCCTGCACGAAAATCGGATCGCGATCGGCGTCGAAGAAGGGCTCGGAAAACGCGCGCGACGCTTCGTGACCTTGGTCGTTCAGCGTGACGGTCAGCAGACGGCCGTTCTCGCAGATCGACGACACCCGATTCGGGCCCGACGGAATCACCAGCACGCAGCCCGCGGTGTCGATCTCGTCGATCACGGTGTACTTCGCCGGATCCAGTACGCCGAAGGACGCCGCCGGCGTGACGTACGATACGTACAAGAAGCGGCTGTCGGCGCTGAATCCCACGTTGAAATAGGACGGCAGAGTCATCGCACGCTTCGGCGGCAGAACGATTTCGTGCGTCGTCTTCAAGGTGGAGTTGTCGGTGAACTCGACGACGTCGGTGCGGGTGCCGCGGCTGCCGCGCGAGAAGTACGTGGTTGCGGCCACCGAAGTTTTGCCGTCGGGAGACAGGTTGAATCCCGGGGTAAAGCCGATGTCGATCTGGCCGAGCCGTCGGTACGTGTCGCCGTCGAACACATGCACGCGCGCGTCGATCTCGTTGAAGAAGGCTTCATCGAGAACATAGATCCGGTGCGGATTGTCGGGCGGCATGCTGGTCACGGTGAGGCGCTCCGCGGGCAGCGGTGCCGCCGCGAACAAGCGCGCACACGATGCGAGAGACAGCAGCGCCGCTCGGATGACTATAGTTCTCATTTAAATCCCCATGCATCGGCCGCCGCAATTGGCCGCGATCCCCGTTCGGCTGCTTCCGATGGATTTGAGCCAAGAATGGCGTTGCCGCAAGTTTCGCATATTGCCGCGCTGTTCGGTAGTGCAGCCGCGGCCGGCTGTTCCGTATGGCAGCCGGAACATTCGCGAACCGGTCCATGCTTGCCTGACTCCTGCGCGAGCCGCAGATGACAGCCGCGGCAGAACTCGTGAAAGGTCGCCTCCGCCGCTTGGCGCAGATCCGGCCGAGTGCCGCGGTGGCAGTCGTAGCAGTTGCCGGTGCCGGTCTTGTCGATGAAATTGTGGTGGCACGCGACGCAGTCGACGGTTCGATGTTGTTCGTGCGGAAAAAACGCCTGCAGCGGGGACGGCGTCAACGCCGGCTGCAGCAGGCGCAACCCGGCGATGGGCGTGGGCAAAAGCGCAAGAGCAGCGACGGTCATGCAGCTCGCGACGACGGTCCACGGCAGCCGGGCGCGGATGCTCGCGCTGCGTGGCCGCCACGCCGTGCATAGCAGCGCCAGCACCAGCAGCGCGCAGCTCGTCGCAGTTTTGATCGGCCGATCGAGCATCTGTCCGCTGCCGACGATATGGG
>JBARBX010000657.1:0-2295 GCA_049793535.1 Steroidobacteraceae bacterium
GCCGGGACCTCGCCCTGCATCGCGATTAACGGGCAGCATAGGCGACCTGTATCCTTTTGAATCGAGGCGTAACAGATAGCCTCAGAGGGCGATGGCGGGCGCTGGTAGCTCTCAAAACACGGCGACACGCTGCTCCGCGGCATGCCACAACTGTCACAAATCATTAATCGCCACGAGATGGGTCATGGGTATGTTCAGCCCAGGGGATGGCTAATCGTTGCTTATCACGGAGGGTGATATGTTCAAGCGAAGCGTCCTTTCCAGCGCGCGACCCATGGCCACCCCGCTGACGGCAATGCTCCTCGCGGCCGTTTCAATCGGGTCGAACGCGGCCCACGCAGCCTCGGTGACCTTCGATTGGCAGCAGCTAACCGGCAGCGACCCAGCCACCGGCACTCTCACGCTGACCTCATCTCTACTCACTCCCAGCAACGCCACGGGTGCGACGCAGTTCAGCCTCATGCTGGCTCAGATAGTCGCCGCCGGCGAGACTGTGCTGGGCGACGTTTCAGCTTTCACGTTCTCCTTCGGTGGACAGACTTTGTCGACGAGCGACATGAAGTCCAACAGCACCGGTTGGGCCGATATGTATTCCGGTGAGCCCAACAATATATTAGAGAGCACCTGGTCCTCCTCGCACACATTCAGCAACGGCACTCTTCAGGTAGTGGGGAACTCCACACCCACCTCGTACGGTGACAAAGTGACCGCGACCATGGGAACCCTGAGCGCCACAGGGGAATGGGTGCTTCCTAAGACTCAGGTACCCCTGCCGGCAAGCATCTGGACTCTGCTGGGCGGATTCGCACTACTGTTCGCGACCACGCGCGCGCGGTGGGTTAAGCCCGGTAAGCCGGATTGATGCAATCACCCCGCCGGGATTACGGGTTCGGACGAGTCTAGCGGAGCGGGGAATTCCAGAAATACGCGGCGAACTCGAGGCGGTTGGAACGCGCCGCACCAACGTGTACGGCATTGCCTTCTCATCGACACCGGCAAAATGGCCGAGCGCCAGGCGATGGGCAGGGTAAGGGCTCGCGACTAATAGAGAACGGCCGCCTACAGGAGGTATCAGCGACTCGTTGCAGCGAGATGTCGGGTGCCTCCACAGTGTGAACGTCCGGTGGCATTTTTAACGGGATGGTCATGCCAGTGATACATGGTAGGCGCAGCCTCCCCACACATTGTCAAGTAGTTCTGCGCCTGGCAAGAGGCTTTGGTGCGCGGTTGGTAATGAGGGACTATTCCATGCGGATTCGGCACTTGATCGGACTTTCCCTAGGTTTGGCAGCAACGGCGGGCGCCATGGCTCCCGCGATCGGCGCGACGGTCACGGACATCAACAGCACGATCACCAATGGGGGGAGTTGCACGGCACTCAACACCTGTGTTGAAAACTACAACGTCACCAACTACCCCGGTACCACTCAGATGGTCACGGTGCCGCCGTCGGCAAGCTTCGGCTTCACCGACTCGTTCAATCAGTCGGGCAACACATCGACGGGGTCGAATTTGGGTGCGTCGGCGACCGGCGGCGGGGGTCCCTGGAATTTTCAGGACAATATCCTGTTCGACTCAACCGGCGCGGCCATCCAGGCGCAGGCCAGCGCCATCTTCAGCCATGTGTCGGATCTACAGATCCGTATCATCTCGCTCACCAATCCGGGGACCGGCAACCCGTTTGACATCACCTCGGCGACAAATGCAAGCGAGCTGCTCAGCGGTCCTGGCGTCGTAACCATTGAGAATGGGTGGACGACCTTTCTCGTCGGCGGCAGCGGCGATTACACGGCGACCATGCTCAACCCCGTGCCTGCGGGCGACTACATCCTGCAGGTTCGTGGCGAGGCCACAACCGGCACTGCCTCCTCGTATAGCGGTACGATCGAGTTCACCCCGGTCCCGCTGCCGAATTCGCTGCTCATGATGCTGTCCGGCCTCGGTCTCCTGGGCGCGGCCGTTGTTGGATCGCGATCAACCCCAGCAACATTCCCAGCAGTGCATATGCCCAGAGCGGCAAGGGCCCGTCAGCGTTGTCCACAGCGGGGCCGCCAGTCCCCGACAAACCGACGCTCGTTGAACCCCCACCGCTGAGATCGATCTGCAGAGTCGCCGTACGCGACCCGAGGGTGGTCGGGTCGAAGGCGATGTTCAGGTAGCAGCTCGCCCCCGGGCTGAGCACCAGGCCGGCGACGCAGCTACCGGAGTCCGAGAAATCAGCAGGCGCGGTTCCATTCAGACTGATGGAACCGAGCGTCAGGCTGGCGTTGCCCGTATCGCTCACCAGCACCATCT
>JBARBX010000658.1:0-7664 GCA_049793535.1 Steroidobacteraceae bacterium
GAATGACGGAGGGGGGCGGTGCATGCATGCTCGAGGCGCACAAGTATCCGAACAAGCTGCACACCGTGGGCACCCCGATGCCTCGTCACGACATCCGCCTGATCGATGCGGCGGGCTGTGAGGTACCTTGCGGCGAATCCGGCGAGGTCGTCGGCCATTCGCCGGCCATGATGAGCGGTTATCTGAATCAGCCGATGAAGACTCAGGAAGCGGAGTGGCGCGATTCCACCGGCAAGCGATTCATCCGCAGCGGCGACATCGGGCGCATGGACGCCGACGGCTTTTTGGTGCTGTTGGATCGCAAGAAGGACATGATCATTTCGGGCGGATTCAACGTCTACCCCAGCGACTTGGAAGCCGTTCTGCGCGAACACCCGCTCGTGTCGGAGGCGGCGGTGATCGGCGTGGCATCGCGTCGATGGGGCGAATCCCCGGTTGCCTGCGTCGTGCTCAAGGAGGGCGCCCATGTGGACGCCGTGCAGTTGACCGCATGGGCGAACGAACGGCTCGGCAAGGTGCAAAAGATCGCCGCAACCCTGATCGTGGACAGCTTGCCGCGCAACGGCGCCGGCAAAGTCACGAAGCCGGCGCTGCGCGCGGCGTTTCTCGCATCACCCCTGCCGTTCGAAGACGGGAATTCCCTCGCGGATATCCGCGGAGAATGAGTCGCTGCGGTCCGATTGTCTGGCGCGCTCGGTGATGCGTCCGCGCGCACGCAGTTCCTCGAGCGCAAAGCCATGGTCGAGGCCGCCGACGCGGTAGACATACTCGGGCAGGTAGCCGGACAGAAGCAGGCGGTAGTTCAGAGGTAGATAACCGACTATGCGCTGCATCATGTGATAGACGAGCGTGGTGCAATTGACCGTAATGGTGTTGTAGAAGCGGGGAGTCGTCACCAGGGCATTGGCCTGGTCGAGGTAGCCGAGAAACAGCGAACGGATGGCCGGCACCGGCATACGGATGCGGTAGAGGTAGACGTCCTCGCCGCGGACATTGCTGCGCACTCTGACCGCGTCGCGTTCGTCCGCCGCGACGATGCTGAGCTCGAATTCCTTGAAGAAGCCGCCGATCTCGGAGAAGCTTTGCTGCCTTTGGCGGCGGACTTCCACCGAGAACACGACATGTTCGCCGCCCTCGAATCCGAACGAAATCAGCATGTGTGCGATCGGCCGAATGGTCCAATAAGACACGATCATGTCGACCGATTGCATGCGATCCAGGTCGTAGCGGCGCGTTTCCCAGCGCGGCGTGTAGTCGGTGTTCGTGCGCCAATCGAAGTTGCGCACGTTGTGCAGAGTCACTCGGTTGCCGTCGACCGAGCCGGTGGTCATTTGGGCCACCTCGTCGGCCCAGAGTCGATCGTTCGAGGGTGAAATTCTCCGCCAGCCGATCAACAAGGCGCAAAACGCCAGCGCGAACATCAGCGCGCCGGCCGCCGCCCATCCCTGCCACAATCCTGCGAGCGCCGCCGTGCTGATGGCGGCCCACACGAACACGCAGAGCCACCTTCCAGCCCTGCCGCCCGGCGCGTGAAACCACAGCACGAACCCGCCCCAAATCGCACAACACCCGAGTGCGAGCGTTGCCGAGGAGGCGGCCGCGAATCGCGCGAACTCGGCGGCGCCCATGGTCGCCGCTAGCCCGGCACGGTGTCCATGATGGCGAGAGCTTGCGCCAGATCGGCGATCAGATCCGAGGGTTCCTCGAGCCCCACATTGAGCCGCACCAGCCGTCCCCCGTGGTTCATTCCGGGGCGATCCAGGTTGGGGTACACGACGACGAGACTGGTGACCCCGCCCCAGCTAAAACCTATTTTGAACAGGCGCAAACGATCCGAGAAGGCCGCCACCTGCCGGGCGGTGAAGCGTTCGTCGAAAATGATGGAGAAGATGCTGGAGGAGCCCGTGAAGTCGCGGCGCCAATATTCATGACCGGGACAGGACGGTAGGGCGGGGTGCAGCACGCTCGCGATATGAGGATGATCCGCCAGCCACCGCGCCGCTTCGAGCGCCGTCTGTTCCAGCCGCTCCAGGCGCACTCCCAGGGTCTTCAAGCCGCGAAGCGCCAGGCTGCAATCATCCGGCGAGACGGCCATGCCGAGCTGTTTGTAGGCGCGCCCGATCGTTTCATAGCCGGCGCTGTCCGCCACGGATACGCTTCCCAGCAGCAAGTCGCTGTGCCCGCCCACATACTTGGTCAACGCCTGCATGCTGACGTCGACGCCGTGTGCAAATGCATCGAAGAGCACCCCGGCCGCGTAGGTGTTGTCCAGAGCCACCGGCACCTGGCGCGCATGCGCCGCCGCCACGATGGCCGGTACGTCTTGAACCTCCATGGTGACCGATCCCGGGCTCTCCACCCAGACCAACGCCGTGTCATCGCGAATCAGTTCTGCAATCCCGGCGCCGATCAGGGGGTCATACGCCTGCACGGCAATGCCGAGGCCTTGCAACAGGCCGGCGGCCAGTTCGCGGTTCGGTCCGTATGCGGTGAAAGGGACCAGCGCATGGGCGCCGGTCTTGCAGAATGCCAGATAAATCAGAGAAATCGCCGCCTGCCCGCCGGGGACGACGAAACTATGGCGCGCCCCTTCTATCTCTGCAATCCGTGCGCCGAGTTCGAGCACCGTCGGCGTGCCGTAGAGGCCGTAGGAGTAACCGTTTTCAGTCTGCCGCCAATCGTCCGACACATCCTCTTGGCGCTCGAACACCACCGTCGAGCCCCGATAGACGGGCGTAATCAGTGAACGGAAATTGCCGGGCGCGTGGGCGCCAGGATGGATGAGCTTCGATCGCCAATGCATGCGCGCTTCAGTTCTTGGCATGAGCGACACTATATCGCCGCAGCGGCAATTGTCACTATTGCGCCGGCCGGCGGCGCGGCGGCCTTGGGTATCCGCCGCGGCCTGCACGGATCACGAGCAGGCTGCCGAGAAAATACACGAGGCCGGCGGCGGCGGCGGCAGGCAAGGAGGCCGTCAGGTAGCGGTACCCTGTGGCGGAGACGTAGCTCAAGGGATTGAGCAGCCCCGTGTAGGTGATGCAGCCGGCGGCGAGCGCGATCATCGCCGCGGGATTGATGCCGCGCCAGAAGTAATAGGCCTGTCCGGGAGCATCCACGTAGATGGCCCGAATGTCGATGCGCCCGCGGCGCAGGACGAAGTAGTCGACGATTTGTATGCCGCATAGCGGAGCGAAGGCGACGCCGATCAGCGCCAGGAAATTGCCGAACTTGGCGAAAAACAATTCCGGTATGAATATCCCGACCATTGCCACCGGCGCGATGGTGATCAAGAGCAGCGTCGTCCACGTACGCTTCTGCAGCACCGCGAAGTTGCGCAGCCCGATCGCCGAGGCGTAGATGCCCGCCGTGGTCGTGCCGAAATTAGCGGCCGTGACGAAGGTCAGCGACACGATGGCGTAGGCGGGCCCGCCGACCACCCGCAGCCATTCGGTGGGATCCGATGACTTGAGAACCAGAACGCCCGCGAGTCCGATCAGGCTCAGCACGGGCACCGGGGCGGCCATACCGAGCATCACCGGCAGCACGATGGTCCTGCCGCTCGGCGCCATGCGGATCATCGCGCCGATGTAGGGCCACCACGACAGAGTGGTTCCTATGCCGAGTTCCACCCCCGTGGTGTAGTTCCACAGGCGATCGGGGCTCGCGTTCGGGGGCTGGGCTGCGATGAGCTCCGGCCAGCGGTGCGATACCAGCAGATAGAGCATCCACAGTCCGATGAACACGTGCGCGACGAGAATATTGGACACCATGGACACGCCCGTCGCGCCGCGGCGCAGCGCCCAGAAAATGATCGCGCACGCGAACACCGTGAGCGCGGGCACGAGCGCCGTATTGCGCCACCCCAAATCGAGAAGGCCAAGCGTCACGCAAAGCTGCACCGCGGACTTCGCGAAGAAGATGATCAGCAGAGAATTCCAGCCGATGATGGAAACGGCCTGAAGGGCCGCGGGCACAACCCAGCCGCGGGACCCGAATTGCGGCTTGGTCGCGGCGATGGAGTCGATGCCGAACCGCACGCAGGCGGGACCGGCGGCGAGCAACACCAGAACCATGCCGATCATGCAGCCCGCACCGAGGGCGAGGCCGCCCTTGATGAAGCCCAGATAGCTGCCCACCGACTCGCCGATGAGGTAGCACCAGGTGGCGGCGGCCGTGGTGGCGAGGGTTAGGGTCAATCGTGCCGCGCCCCAGGTGCGCTCCTTCGGAAGCAGGGGCCACGCGCTCTCGTCGGCCTGCGGAGCCGCGTTCGTCATGCCCACCAGCCGACGATGAGCAGCACCAGCGGAATCGCAACGCCCAGGAGCATCATCCAGAACCAGCCGGCCGCTTCGAAATCCGGCCGCCGCGCCGCCCGTTCAAACTCTTCGATGCGGGCCTCGAGTTCCGGCGGCAGTGCGGGCGGCAGCGCCGACCCCGGCTCAGCCACCGGCGCCGCCGGGATAGGCTTCGGCATCGGAGTAGGGAAACCACCAGAAATCATGGGGCTTGGCCGCATGGTCGATCATCGACAACTTCGTGTGCCTGAACGTATCCAGGCCCTCGGCGCCCAACTGCCTGCCCATTCCGGACTGTTTCCTGCCGCCGAAGGGCCCCGCGTCATTGTCGAGCAGCGGCGCATTGACCCAGACCATGCCCGCTTCGAGTTCGTTCACCGCACGCATCGACTCGTCCAAATCGGTGGTGTACACCGTGGCCCCGAGCGCATATCGGGATCGGTTCGCGAGCCTCAGGGCCTCGTCGAAACTTGCGACTCTGCTCACCGGCGCCACCGGTCCAAATGTCTCATCATTCATGATGGGGGCATCCGGTGAGACATCACCCAGCACTGTCGGATTGACGAACCAGCCCTTGGATAAATGCGCGGGGCGGTCGCCTCCCACCAGCACCTTCGCACCCTCCCCGGTGGACGCCTCGAGCAGGCGCAAGTAGCGCGTGAGTTCTCGCCGCGACGCGAGAGGGCCCATGTCGACGCGCTCGAGACCGTTGCCGACGCGAATCCGCGCGGTATGGTGCACCAACCTCTCCATGAATTCACCGTAGATCCGCTCGTGGACATAGAAGCGCTCCGCGGCTGCGCACACCTGGCCGCAATTGAGAAAGGCGCCGAAGGCGGCGCCGCGCGCCGCGACGTCGATGGGCGCCGAAGGCATGACGATGAAGGGATCGTTTCCGGAGGTCTCGATCAAAGTCCGCTTGTAGAGGCGTCCGCACGTCTCCGCGACGATGCGTCCGGTCTCGATCCCTCCCGTGAAGGCCACCATATGGGTGTCGGGATGCTCGACCAGGCGCTTGCCGACGGTACCGCCGCCCGTGAGAACTTGCACGAGACCGGCCGGCAGCGAGTCGAACGCGGCAATGAACTCGAGCGTGGTGAGGCTCGTCAGGTCCGAGGGCTTGATAATCACGGCGTTGCCGCTGGCAAGCGCCGCGGCGGCCTGCCAGCACAGCAGGCAGAGCGGATAGTTGAACGGCAGGATGATCACGACGACGCCGAGAGGATCCTTGGTGGTGAAATGCATCTGGCCGTCCACTGCGGATCCCAGCACTTTGCCGTTCTCATGACGCGCGATTTCGGCGTAGTAGTCGATGGCGCTGGCCGACCAGGCGACCTCATCGAACGACTCCTTGTAGGGCTTGCCCATTTCGCGCGTGAGCATTTCCGCCACCAGCGGCCGGGCGGCCAAGACCTTCCGCGACACCTCGTGCAGCAACTCCGCGCGCCGATGATGGTTCACTCTACGCCAGGCGCGCTGCGCCGCTTCGGCCGCGGCCACCGCCTGATCGATGTCCAGCGCGGTCGCATCCGCAATCTGCCCGACCCGCTCCTCGGTCGCGGGATCCCACACACTGATGCTCGAGCCGCCGCTCGACTGTACCAGCCGTCCCCCGATCCTCTGCCGTCCGCTTAAGCTCGCGAATGCTTCTTTTGCGTTCATGTGCCACCTCGACGATTGACCAATCGCACGATTGTAGCGTCCAAGACAGGCGGATTTGTCGGAAGCTTGTTCGTTTTAGCGGCGAAGCTCGAACCCCAAGCGCGGAAAGTGCACGACGAGCCGCCCGGCGCGTGCATCGTCGCGCACAATGGAAATGCGGTCGGCGGTTGCAGCGTAAAGAACCCCTTCCACGGGTTCGACGCCCGTGTCGGTGGCCGAGATGACGACCTTCTCGCCCGCGGCGATGCCGTGGATTTCTCCGTCCACCCCCGGGGAGGGCGCGGGGGTGGAGGCGCGCGCAACATCGATCGCGGCGCCGCTTTCGAGCCGCCCGAATGTGCCGTGGCCGAAGCTCTGTATCCTTGCGCGCCATCCCTCGATCCGTGGAAATGGTTCGAGGATTTGCGCCATGGGACCGCCGCGCGACACGAACCAGAGGCAGTGATAGATCGAAAAGTCGGCGATGCTGGGCCGTGCGCCGAAAAAGTAAGCTTGGTCGCCGATCATTTGCTCAAGCCGCCCAAGATACAGAATGAGCGCGCCGCGCGCCTCCGGGCCGCGCATGCGCGGAATGTTTGCGCGAAAGCTCTTGCGGTCTTCGACGAAGGCCCGGGCGGTTTCGGGCGGCTCGCCGCTGAACATATGAGCGAGTCCGGGGGGCTGGAAGGTGTACGGGATGGCCGTCCAGAACAAAGTGGAGTCGGCCCATTGCGCCACGATGCGCGATGCCGCGGCGATTCCGACCGGGTACAGCGGGGGTTCCGGCGCGAGTGCATCGAGTACGTCCGCGATCAAGGCCGTGTCGCAGTAGACGTCCGCGCCCATCTGCAGGATCGGGGTCTTGCGGTATCCCCCGGTCAGCGCGACCACGTCGGGTTTGGGCATGATGGAGGGGATCAACACCGACTCCCAGTGCAGGTGTTTGGCTCCCATGATCAGCCGAATCTTCTCGGCGAAAGGCGATCTCGGATAGTGGTGCAGGATGATGCGCTGCATGGGTCAGCGCTTGAGGTATTTAAACGTGCCCATTCCCTTGGCGATGAGACGCTCGTTCGTGTCGCGCACCTCGCCTTCGCAGAAGGCCATGGAACTCGAACGGTGGAAAGCGTGGCCGGATGCCACCAGTCGCGTCCCGGCATTGGCCGGCTGAACGAAGCTGATTTTCATCTCCACCGTCACACCGCCACCCGCCGCCGGGTCGAGCGAGCGGCCGGCGACCGCCATCGCCACGTCCAACAGGGTCATGAGCACACCGCCATGGGCCACGGACCAGCTATTCAAATGACGCGGCGCCAATTCGAGCGCGATCACCGCGCGGCCGCCGTCCGCACTGACGAAATCGATGCCAAGGTCCTTGATGAAGGGGATGTCGTTGCGAAATGCGGTCAATTGGCTCATGGCGAGCGACGCATTCTACATGCCTCCTTTTGGGCATGCCGTATAATCCCACCCATCTCGTTGACGCCGGTTCGAATCCCAGGAGGAAGCGACTGTGAAACAGTGGTGGTTGGCGATCGGAATCCCCGGTCCCCTCTTGGCGCTGCTGGGCTGCGCCCATGCCCCGGCG
Organism: Steroidobacteraceae bacterium; assembly: GCA_049793535.1. Taxonomy (GTDB): domain Bacteria; phylum Pseudomonadota; class Gammaproteobacteria; order Steroidobacterales; family Steroidobacteraceae; genus Bog-1198. The sequence goes on from JBARBX010000658.1 coordinate 7,528, forward strand.
GAGACCGCCGGCGATATACCCGAGCCGCTGCGGGTTCCAGCCACGGCAGTCTTGACGCAACAATTGCGGGCGAAAGGCGTACAGATATACCGGTGCATCGTCGACAAGAACGACGCCTCGCACTACGCCTGGGTGTT
>JBARBX010000659.1:0-5800 GCA_049793535.1 Steroidobacteraceae bacterium
GTGATCATCCTCCCCGTCATTCTTGCCTACACGGCGTTTTCGTACTGGGTGTTCCGCGGCAAAGTACGCCACGGCGACGAGGGCTATCACTGATGCAAGATGCGCCAAAACGCCCCTCGCCATGGTCACGGCTCGGCTGGTTCGCAATGTTGTACGCCGGCGGCGTGCTGGCGGTGTTGCTATTGGCCGCGGCCCTGCATGTGCTCCTGAGGGCGCGGTTCTAAACCCGCGGCGGAGACCATCCTGCACGCCTATCCGGCGCAGTCGGACGCGATTCGCCTGGCGGCAATGGCCTACGTGAACAATCAGCCGGCGTCCTCGTAGTCCGCGAAGGCCTTGGGTACAATGCCGCGCATGATGAGCCGCGAAGATTCCGTCATTGCTGCGGTGCTGCCGGCCCCCGTACCGCGCCGCGGCCGTTTGCCGTTCTTCGAGTTCTTCAGAACCCTGCGCGACAACATGGTCGCCACCTACGGCGCGGAAGCCTATGAGCGGGATATCGTTGAAAGAAAGATGTTCGGCCGCCGCCGATTCCTGGTCAGCGAGCCGGCGGCGATCAAGCACGTTCTGCTCGACAACGCGGCGAACTACCGGAAGACCGAGATCACCCGCCGGATTCTCGAGCCGGGGCTGGGCAAGGGGCTCATCACCTCGGAGGGTGAGACCTGGCGTCAACACCGCCGCACCATGTCCCCGTCGTTCGATCACCGCAGCATCGCCTCCTATGCGCCGTTGATGACCGCCGCCGCGCTGGAATTGTCGGCCGAATGGGATGGGCTCGGAGCCGATGCTCCGGTGGAGGTGGCCACCGCGATGATGTCGGCGACCCTCGCCATCATCTCCCGCACCATGTTCTCCTCCGATTCCGACCGCATGGTCGCCATCATGGAGCGCGGTGCCGGGCGCTATCAGAGGCAAATGCGGCCGAACATGATGGATTTTCTCGGATTCCCCGCATGGCTCGCGGGGTTGGGAAGAGCCGGAGTCGCCGATCGCACGCTGGGCGAATTCGATGGGGAAATCGACCGTCTGATCGCGCTGCGTTCGAGCAATCCCGAAGACGGACCCAAGGATTTGCTGGCGCGCCTGATCGCAGCGCGCGACGAACAAACGGGAATCGGCATGAGCGCGCAGGAGGTGCGCGATCACGTCATCACGATCTTCATGGCAGGACATGAGACCACCGCCATGGCGATGACCTGGGTTTGGTATCTGCTGTCGCAACATGCCGAGGTCGAGGCAAAATTGCACGCCGAACTCGACGCCGTGCTCGGCGGGCGCATACCCGGTTCGCAGGACTTGGCCAAGCTCACCTACACTCGAATGGTCATTGAGGAATCGATGCGGCTGTATCCACCGGTTCACACCATCGCGCGCGAGGCGCTCGGCGACGACACGGTGGCGGGGCTGCGGGTCCCCAAGGGTTCGGCGGTGCTGATCTCTCCCTGGGTGCTCCATCGCCACCGTCGCCTGTGGCGCGAACCGGGGCGATTCGATCCCGAACGGTTCGCGCCGGAGGAGGCCGCCGCGCGTGCGCGCTTTGCCTATCTGCCTTTCGGCGGAGGACGGCGTATCTGCATCGGCGCCGCATTCGCGATGGCGGAGGCAACGCTGTTGCTGGCGGCCATCGGGCAGCGATTCCGGCTGCGGCTCCTGCCGGGGCATCCGGTCGAGCCCCAGGGCTTGATCACGCTACGGCCGCGTCATGGGATGAAGATGCTGGTTACACCCCGAGGGATGCATGCCTAAGGTCACATTCGTCGGTTTCACCGGCAGGGCACACGCGGTCGAAGTCGCGCCGGGTACGACGCTGATGCGCGCGGCCACCGACCACCGGGTGCCGGGTATCGACGGAGATTGCGGCGGCAATTGCGCCTGCGCCACCTGTCACGTCTATGTGGAGCCAGCGTGGTTCGAGAGGCTGGGCGCGCGCACGGCGACCGAAGAGGACATGCTCAATTGCGTCGCGGAGCGCCAGGACGGCTCGCGTCTCGCATGCCAGATCACATTGACCGACGCCCTTGACGGTCTCGTCGTCAAATTGCCGGAAGCCCAGCATTGAACCCCGCCGCGCCGCCGGAGGCCGACGCGCGCGCCCGCATCGCCGGCTTGCCCCTTGAGGGCCTGAATCCGGCCGATCCGCAGTGGTTTGTCGACGATACGGCGGGATATGTCTTCGAACGGCTGCGCCGCGAGGATCCCGTTCACCGCTCGCGCAGTCCGGTCCCCGGCATCGACAGCTACTGGTCGGTGACCCGCTACCGGGACATCATGCAGGTCGATACCAGCCACGGTATCTTTTCATCGGAAGACGGCATCACGCTGATGGACTTTCCGCCCGGCGATGAACAGAAGCTGCCGATGTTCATCGCGATGGATCCTCCCAAACACGACGCACAGCGCAAGGCGGTGAGCCCGATCGTCGCGCCGGCGAACCTCGGCAACTGGCACGGCCTGATACGCGAGCGCACCGTCAAGGTCCTCGACGGCCTGCCGCGCAATGAAACTTTCAATTGGGTGGAATTGGTCTCGATCGAGCTGACCACCTACATGCTCGCGACCCTGTTCGACTTCCCGCTGGAGGACCGCCGCCTGCTGCCGCATTGGTCGGACATGATCACCTCCAACAAGCTGACCAATCCCGACGCGCCCGAACCCGAGGTGCGCATGGCCGAACTGCGCAAAATGTTGCAGTATTTCACCGGCCTGTGGAATGAGCGCATCAATTCACCGCCGCGGACCGACCTCATTTCAATGTTGGCCCACGGAGCGGCGACGAGGTCGATGGGGCCCGCCGAGTTCATGGGCAACCTGGCGCTGTTGATCGTCGGCGGCAACGACACGACGCGCAACTCGATGACCGGCGGGCTGCTGGCCTTGCACCACCACCCGCAGGAGCTGGCCAAGCTGCGCGCCAATCCCGCACTCATCGACAGTCTGGTGCCCGAAATCATCCGTTGGCAGACACCGCTGGCCTACATGCGGCGAACGGCGCTCGCCGATACCCACTTGGCCGGCAAGCAGATCAAGAAGGGCGACAAGCTGGCGATGTGGTATCTGTCGGGGAACCGCGATGAATCGGCGATTCCAGAGGCCGATCGCTTCATCGTGGACCGGGAACGGCCCCGCCAGCACCTGTCCTTCGGGTTCGGCATTCACCGCTGCGTCGGCAACCGGCTTGCGGAACTACAATTGAAGATTCTGTGGGAGGAGCTGCTGCACCACTTCGAGGTGATCGAGGTGGTGGGCGAGCCGAAGCGTGTCCGCTCGTCCTTCGTGCGCGGTTTCAGTCATCTGCCGGTGCGCATTCCCGGCTGACGGACTACTTGTGGGCGATCAATGCCAGCCGGGGCTGCGTGAGCCCCTCCTCGCGCCGCGCCCGATAGGTAATCTCCATCATCGGTGCGGGCCGGTTGATGTGGAAGCCCTGCGCAAAATCCACCCCCACCAGCGTCAGCGCGGCGAGAATGTCGGCGTTCTCCACCGATTCCGCGACGGTCTTCACACCCATGACGCGCCCGACGTTGTGAATGGCCTCCACGATTTCGTAGTCGACCAGGTCGGTGGTCATGTCCTTGACGAACTCGCCGTCGATCTTCAAATAGTCGACGGGGAAACCCCGCAAGTAGGCGAACGACGCCATGCCGCTGCCAAAGTCGTCGAGCGCCATCGGGCAGCCGATTTCCTTCAAGCCGTGCATCAGTTGCGTGGCCTTGGCCAGATTGGAGATGGCAGCGGTCTCCGTCAACTCGAACCCGATGCTGTGCCTGGACAATCCGAACTGCCGCAATTGGGAGCGGACAAATTCCACCATGCCGGAATCGGTGACGGAGGCTCCGGACAGATTGATCATGCACATCGGAATCGAGCCGTGACGCTCACGCAAGGCGGCGAGATTTCTGCAGGCGTTTGCGATGACCCAGCGATCGATTCGGGGCATCAGGCCGTAGCGTTCGGCGGCGGGTATGAAAGCCATGGGCGCGATCAGGGCGCCGTCCGAGTCGACCATGCGGATCAGGATTTCAAAACGCGAGTCGATCGTGGCCGCATCGGCGCAGTGTCCGACGGGGCGGATTTCCTGGGCGTAAAGCACGAACTGGCCGAGTTCGATGGCGCGGTTCAGGCGCTCCACCCAGCGCATCTCTCCATGCCTCGCGCGCATCTCCTGATCGTCCGGACGATAGAATTGCACGCGGTTGCGTCCATTGTCCTTGGCCATGTAGCAGGCCTGGTCCGCGGCGCTCAGCGCGTCGCCGACCGTTGCCAGGCTTTCGGTCAACGACAGCACGCCGATGCTGGCGTTGGTCGAGAACATCTTGCCTTCCCAATTGAATCGCAGCGCCGAAATGCGGCGGCGAACGGCCTCGGCAACGCTCAGGGCCGCGTGCTGCGGGTAGCTCGCGAGCAAAATGCCGAACTCATCGCCTCCCAGCCGCGCCAGCACGTCGCCGCTGCGCAGCTCCTGCTTCACCGCCCATGACACCAGGCATATCAACTCGTCGCCGGCGGCGTGGCCGCAGGTGTCGTTCACAACTTTGAACTGATCGAGGTCCAAGTACAGCAAGGCATACTCGGCGCCCGTGAGTTTCTGGTCGAGAATCGCCGAGCCCAGTTGCTGCTCGAACTCGCGTCGGTTGGCGAGCCCGGTCAGGGCATCGTGCGTCGCCTGGTGCAGCAGTTGCGCCGCAAAGGCGCGTTCCTGGGTGATGTCGCGCATCACGAATGCGATTCCCGTGACTTCCCCGTGCGAGTCGCGGATCGGGGCGGCGCGTTCGTGAACGGGGGTTGTGGATCCGTCGCGCTTGCGCAGCAATGAGCCGGCGGCCGGTCCGGTGCGTTGCTCGCCGGCGAGAATCCGTTCGATCTCGGAGGTCACCGAGTAGGTATTCGCCTCCGGCACCATGCACAGCACCGTTGCCAGCGGCCGGCCGACGGCCTCGGCCTCTGTGCAGCCGATGAGCTGCTCGGCTGCGGCATTCAAGTAGGTCACATTGCACGCGCGGTTGGTGCAGAGCACGGCGTCGGCGATGGACTGCAGCGTCACGTGCGAGCGCGCCTGCGCGACGAACGCCTGCTCCTCCGCCTCGCGGAGTGCGGCCGCGATGCGTTCGCTGCGCCGGATCATGTTGCGCGAGATGGCGGCGCCGATGCCGACCAGAATGACGCTGCATAGCGCGAGCGACAGCGACAAGAGCTTTCTCACCTGGCGCGAGGTGCTGCCGAGCGAGGCGGAAAACTCATCCTCGAGCGGTGCGACTTCGGCGTGGATGCGCTCGGCTGCGGCCAGCAATTGTTCGACCCGGCTGCGTTCGGCGCCGCCGGATTCCACGATCGCGTGCATTTGCCGGCCGATCTCATCCAATTGCACAATGAGCCCATCGGCCTCGGTCCAGGCGCCGATGGGCCGCGCGAGCAGTGCGGAATGCCGGAACAGGCGAAACAGCAGCATCATTCCCGGCACATCATCGGGGTGATTGCGCCCGACCAGGAAGCCGTTGCTGGCCGCCGCATAGTTGGGGTGGGCGCTTTGCAGCTCGAGCCGCGCGACACGGTCCGCGAGGGTCACGGCGAGTTCGCCGCGGAATCGCCGATAGTCGTCCTGCGATCCGCTGTGGCCGAAACGGTGCAGCTCGGCGATCGCCTGGCGCTCGGCCTTGGACCACATGCCTTCGCCGTTGACGAAGGCCCGAATCGAGGAAAGCATGCTCAGGCTGGCCACGCACAGCGAGAGCATCAGCGCGGCAATGCCGATCAACGGCCAGGTCACCGCCAGCAGCTTGCGTTTGGTATCGGGCACTGC
>JBARBX010000660.1:0-6558 GCA_049793535.1 Steroidobacteraceae bacterium
GTCCCAGGTGATCATGACGTTCTTCAAACTGATATGGTGCGTGTGAGGGCCCTGCCCCGCCTGTGTCGGGTCTACCGCACCCTCGGCGGTCTTCCCGTAGCCGGACATTGTCATATCCGCCGAGAAGTCGGCAGTGCCCCGTTCCGGGCGCAGGTCCATTGACCATTGACCATGCATTTCCCACGGACCGCCTTTCACGGTCGCCGGTGAATAATCGTTGATCAGGCCGCTGAGATGCGACGGCCTGCGCTCCTGTGCCGAAGCAGAGCTACCTGCGGTCAACAAAAGCAATGCGAACGAGCATAGCGCCGATGTCATGGATATTCTGTTCATACGAGACCTACTGGTTGGGTGACTGAGACTCGGTCGCACCATCGAACACTCCCGGGAGTGCTGCAAGCGGCAAGTTGCGCTACCGCCGCCGTTTCCTCGCTTTGCCATCGAATACCGTGCTTTGCAGCGACGGCCTCCGGGCCTAGGATGGGCGCATGCAATCATCCGGAAAACCCAGGGGCGCGATTCGGATCGGAGTCGGCGGTTGGACCTATGAGCCGTGGCGGGGAACCTTCTACCCCGCCGACTTGACCCAGAAACGCGAACTCGAGTTTGCCAGCCGCCATCTCACGTCCATCGAGGTCAACGGCACCTTTTATGGCGCACAGAAGCCCGAGACCTTCGCCAAATGGCGCGACGAGACTCCGGACGACTTCGTTTTTTCGTTGAAGGCGCCGCGCTTCGCCGCCCAACGCGCGGTGCTCGCCGACGCCGGGCGCACGATCGCGCGTTTCTTCGGCGGCGGCGTCCTGGAACTCGAGGACAAACTGGGGCCGATCAATTGGCAGCTCATGCCCACCCAGAAATTCGACCCCGTCGACTTCGAAGCCTTCCTGAACCTTCTGCCGAAGGAGGCCGGGGGCCGCTCCCTGCGCCACGTGGTCGAGGTGAGGCACCCCAGTTTTCACTGCGCCGAATTCGTCGCGCTCATGCGCAAACACGCTGTTGCCGCGGTGATCGCCGGCGACTCCTCCTACCCGCAAATCGCCGATGTCACGGCGCCTTTCGTCTACGCCCGCATCATGGGAACGAAGGCGAAAGAAAAATCAGGATATTCCGAGGCGGCACTCGACCTCTGGGCCGCCAGAGCAAAAGCCTGGGCTGCCGGCGCCGCCGCGGATGGCCTCGACTCCGTCGAATCGCGGGCCGCGGACGGCAAACCCCGCGACGTTTTCCTCTATGTCATCAGCGGCCACAAGGTGCACAATCCCGCCGCAGCGCTGTCCCTGCTGCAGCGACTCGCCTGAAATTGACCGGCCCGATGGGTAGTCAAGAGGGGGCCATGCGGCACCGGTGAGTGAACTCCCGTGTGTCGCGGGGCGACATTGTTGTCGATATACTGAAGGGAATGCGGCCCCACGTCAGCATGGATCGCCTCACGGTAGACAAAGACCTATTCGACTTCGTCAACCGCGAGGCCATGCCGGGCACGGCTGTTGAGGAAACCCGCTTCTGGAGCGGATTCGCGCGGCTCGTTGCGGAGTTGGCGCCGCGAAATGTCAAATTGCTCGAGCGGCGCGACGAACTGCAGTCGAAGATCGATGATTGGCACCGCCGCCATCCGGGCGCGGCCTTCGATCACTCGCGCTACAAGGCGTACCTCCTCGAGCTGGGCTATCTTAGGCCCGAGGGCGCTCCGTTCAGCATCGATACCGCCCGGGTCGATGCTGAGATTGCCCAGATCGCCGGGCCTCAATTGGTGGTGCCGGTCGGCAATGCACGCTACGCCTTGAACGCCGCCAACGCGCGCTGGGGCAGCCTGTACGACGCCTTGTACGGCACCGATGCCATTGCGGAAGGCACAGCGCCCCATACGGACCGGTACGATCCGGAGCGAGGCGCCAAAGTCATCGCCTTCGCCCGGGATTTTCTCGACCGGCACTTTTCGCTCGCCGAGGGCTCGCATCGCGATGCCCTCGGCTATCGCGTTGCCGGGCAGGGACTCGATGTGCGGCTGAAAAACGGCGGCAGCACGCAGTTGAAGGATCCGGCCGCATTTTGCGGCTATCAGGGAGCGGGCGACGCACCCACGTTGCTGCTCTTGGTCCATCACGGGCTGCACGTGGAATTGCACATCGATCGCGCGCACCCCATCGGTCGCGGCGATCCCGCCGGCGTCAGCGACGTGCTGCTGGAATCCGCGATCACCACCATTCAAGACTTGGAGGACTCGGTCGCCGCCGTGGACGCAGCGGACAAGATCCTCCTCTATCGAAACTGGCTCGGGCTGATGAACGGCAGCCTGGAGGCTGCGATCGACAAGGACGGCAAGCCGCTGGTTCGCCGATTGAACGAGGACCGTCGATACAGCACGCCTGCGGGCAAGGATCTCGTGCTGCCCGGCCGCAGTCTCATGCTGGTGCGCAACGTGGGGCACCACATGATGTCCGACATCGTCACTCTGGATGGGCGGCCCGTCCCGGAAACCTTCATCGATGCGACGGTCACCTCGCTCATCGCGCTGCACGATCTGCGCGGCGGCGGTTCGCGGCGCAATTCGCGCCTCGGATCCATCTACATCGTCAAACCCAAGATGCACGGGCCCGACGAGGCGGCGTTCGCCGACGAGCTGTTTGCCGCGGTCGAGGATCTGCTGGCGCTCGACAGAAACACCTTGAAAATGGGCATCATGGACGAGGAGCGGCGCACCAGCGTCAACCTCGAGGAATGCGTCCGCGCCGCGAAGCACCGGGTGGTGTTCATCAATACCGGCTTTCTCGATCGCACCGGCGATGAGATTCATACCTCGATGGAGGCGGCGGCCGTTTGCCGCAAGGGCGATCTCAAGCAGGCCGTGTGGCTGGATGCCTACGAGCGCCGCAACGTCGACATCGGGCTTGAGTGCGGTCTGCGCGGCAGGGCGCAAATCGGCAAGGGGATGTGGGCCATGCCGGACCTCATGGCCGACATGCTCAAAGCCAAGATCGCGCAACCTCGGGCCGGCGCCAATACTGCCTGGGTGCCCTCCCCCACCGCCGCAACGCTGCACGCCCTGCACTATCACCAAGTGAACGTCGCCGACGTGCAAGCGCAGCTCGCTGGCCGGCCGCGTGCCTCGCTCGATGAGATTTTGACGCCGCCTCTCGTGGCAACGCCCGGCTGGTCCGCGGCCGAGATCGAAGAAGAGCTCAACAACAATGCGCAGAGCATCCTGGGCTATGTGGTGCGTTGGATCGATTCGGGTATCGGTTGCTCGAAGGTGCCGGACTATCACAACGTCGCCCTGATGGAGGATCGCGCCACGCTGCGCATCTCCAGCCAGCACGTCGCCAACTGGCTGCACCACGGTATTTGCTCACGCGAACAAGTGATGCATGCGCTGTATCGGATGGCGGTCGTCGTCGACCGCCAGAATGCCGCCGACCCCGCGTATCGCCGGCTCGCCGACGATCCCGCCGGCAATGTCGCGTTCCAGGCCGCCTGCGATTTGGTATTCAAGGGGCGCGATGAGCCGAACGGCTACACCGAGGCCATCCTGCACGCCCGCAGGATCGAGCGCAAAGCGGGTTACGGTTAGCGCTCGCAGGGCTACGCGCCCGAACCGGGTCGCTAAGTTCGCGCCAGCCCGGCGGGTTTTGGCCTTGCGGGCCTCTGCCTGGACTCGGCGGCTCCGATCCTGTACAGTGCGTGCAGCTTAAATCGGGTCGGCGCTCGGTCAGTGCCACCCTAAGCTCGCGATCCGTCTTCGACGCAACGCTTGATTTCCCTCCTCGCTGCTGACCGCTGCGGACGCGCAAGCCTCCGTCGTGCGAGTCCACATTACTTAAGGATTTATTAATGTCATTTTCCGATCTCGGGCTGTTGCCCGAATTGCTGCGTGCTGTTGCCGATAAGGGCTACGACACGCCTTCCCCCATCCAGATTCAAGCCATACCCGCGGTGCTCGGCGGCCGCGACGTCCTGGCCGGCGCCCAGACTGGCACCGGCAAAACCGCGGGCTTCGTGCTGCCCATTCTGCAGCGGCTGGCAGCGGATACCGCGAACGGCGTCAGCCGCGCGCCGCGCGCGCTGGTGCTGACCCCGACCCGGGAACTGGCCGCGCAGGTGGCACAGAGCGCCCGCGACTACGGCAAGTACATGCAGCTACGCACCTACCAGGTATTCGGCGGCGTCAGCATCAATCCGCAGATCACCGCCCTGCGCGGCGGCTGCGACATCCTGGTCGCAACTCCGGGCCGGCTCCTCGACCTTTCGCAGCAGCGCTGCGTGGATCTGTCCAAGATTCAGACGCTGGTGCTCGACGAGGCCGATCGCATGCTGGACATGGGCTTCATCAACGACATTCGCAAGATCATCAAGCTGCTGCCCCAGAAGCGGCAAAATCTCTTGTTCTCCGCCACCTACTCGGACGACATCCGCGGCTTGGCCGAACGGCTGCTGCACGATCCCCTGTCGATCCAGGTCGCACCGCGCAATGCGCCGATCGAATTGGTCGAACAGCGCGCCTATCGGGTGCAGAAGGAACAGAAGCGGCATCTATTGGTGCATCTGATCCAAGAGGGTCAATGGCGGCAGGTGCTGATTTTCACGCGTACCAAGCATGGCGCGAATCGGTTGACCCAGCAGCTCGAAGGCGCGGGGATTCAAGCGGCGGCCATTCACGGCAACAAGAGCCAGGCCGCGCGCGTCAAGGCGCTCGACATGTTCAAGCGCGGACAGATCACCGCCCTGGTGGCCACCGAGGTCGCGGCTCGCGGGCTCGACATCAAAGAGCTGCCGCAAGTCGTCAACTACGAGTTGCCCAATGTGCCGGAAGACTATGTGCACCGAATCGGCCGCACCGGCCGGGCCGGCGCCGCCGGCGAAGCCGTCTCGCTGGTCTCGAGCGACGAATCGGGGCTGTTGCGCGACATCGAGCGGGTACTCCGCCGCAGCATTCCCACCGTGGCCACTCCGGTGTTCAAGATCGTCGAGTCGGCGCCGCAGGCGGGCGCTTCGGCCCATCGTGGATCGGGTGACCGCCCGCAGGGCAATCGCCCGGCGCAAGGTCACGGCCGTCAGGGGCACCATGCACGGGATTCGCACCGCTCATCCGGCGGTACCCGCAGCTTCGGCCAGCAGCAGCGCGGGCGCTTCCGCTAGGGCAGTTTGGAAACGAGACCTCGTAGGTAACTCGCGAAGTCTCCGCCCAGGCTCGGGTGCTTCAGGCCGTATTCCACGGTGGCCTGCAAGTATCCGAACTTGTTGCCGCAGTCGTAGCGCTTGCCCTCGAACTCGAAGGCATACACCGGTTCGCGCTGCATTAGCTGCGCGATGCCGTCGGTGAGTTGGATCTCGCCGCCGGCGCCTTTGCCGATTTTCGACAGGTCGTCGAAGATCGACGGGGTGAGCAGGTAGCGGCCGACCACCGCGAGCGTGGATGCCGCCTTGTCGGGCTTGGGCTTCTCGACGATGTGCGACATCTTGGACGTGCGCGGGGCGACCTCGCGGTCGAGCGTTACGATGCCGTACTTGTCGGTGTCCTGCCTCGGCACGTTCTGCACGCCGAGCACGCTGCCCTGGTGGGCCGCAAACACCTCGACCATCTGCTTGAGGCAGGGCACTTCGGCATCGATCAGATCGTCGGCGAGGTGCACCATGAAGGGCGCCTCGCCGACCACCGGCCTCGCACACAGCACCGCATGGCCGAGTCCAAGCGGCGCCGGCTGGCGGATGTATACGCATGAAGCCCAATTCGGCAGAATTCCGTGCAGCGTATCCAGCAATTCCTGTTTGCCCTGTGCTTGCAGCACGGCCTCGAGCTCCGGATTGCTGTCGAAGTGATCCTCGATGGCGCGCTTGGAGCTGCCGGTGATGAAGACTAAGGTATCCGCTCCCGCGGAGAGCGCCTCGTCCACCGCGTACTGGATGAGCGGTTTGTCGACGATGGGGAGCATCTCCTTCGGGCTCGCCTTGGTGACCGGGAGGAAACGCGTGCCGCGGCCGGCAACGGGGAATACGGCGGTTTTAACGGCTTTGTGGGGCATGACGAAATCATAGCGGATTTGACCGGCGCGCGCCGCCGGTCAATGCCGCGCCTCAGCGCAGCCTGACGATGGCACAGGCCTCGAGCGTCGCCCAGGAGTGGCAGGCCGGGCAATGCCAATAGAAGCTGCGGCCCGAGAATCCGCATTCATTACACCGATACTTCTCCGCATGCGCGAGCAACGCGCCAATCTCGTGCGCCGCGCCCTGCGGATGCGCCCGGTCCGCGCGCCACACATCCTGCAGGGCGGCATCCTGCGAGAATACCTTTTCGATCGAGGCGCGCAGCGGCGGCGCATCGACCAGGCCGGCCGCGATCCCGGCGAACACCAGCGATTTCAGTTCGCCGAGGTCGTGCGACTCGGCCTGCGCCACGAGTCCGGCAAGCACCTGGTCCCGCGACCGCGGCTCGACCAGCTTGAGCAGATGCGGCAGTTCATCCTGCAACAGCACCGGCGCATCTATCATCGCCTGCTTCAGCAGCCGGGCCGCGAGTTCCCCTTCGCCGTCGCGTTCGGCGATCTGCGCGCGCAGCACGGC
>JBARBX010000661.1:0-3934 GCA_049793535.1 Steroidobacteraceae bacterium
AGGATCAGTGGGAACGCACCGTCGGCATCCAGTTCAACTCCACCAACTGGGAGGGCGCGACCTACGTGCCGTTGCAGTCGAGAAACACCGGGAGTACCGCGCTAAGTCAGTACAACACGCCGCCGCCCGATCCCAATTGGAGCGGTTCGAACATCTATACCACGCAGGTGTACGAAAAATGGCCGGGTGATGTGGAATCGTACTCGCAAGTCAACCGGTGGCAGTCCACCGCGCAGAACTTCAATGTGCAGTTGGATTTCGACGATGGCGGCCCCTTCAAGGGGAGTGTGCGCGGCATCCGCGAAACGGCAACGCAGGATTATATCGAGACCGACATCAATATCTCCGATTCCGACGGCTGCCTGTGGGCAGACCCCAACAGCTCTTTGCCCTGCGGAACCTTCAACTATCCAACTCAACTGGGTGGACCGCGTGTATTCAACGCCAACGGCATCCCCCAGAATACGGTTCCCGTCATCGCGAATTTCACGGGCCGGAACGTCACCATCAGCATGCCGGCATCGCTTGCCGCCGACTTCGCAAATCCCAACGCTTGGACCATGAAGACGCTGGAATCGGGCGAAGACTACAACCGCGAAACCGCGATTACCGCGCTGCGCTTCGATGGACACTACATATTCAACGATGCATTCCACCTCGATTTCGGCGTGCGCAACAGCATACGCAGCGCCAGTAACGACGGGTACACCTTGGTCACCCCCGTGTACGCCGGCATCGGCGCGAGCGACCCCGACGGCTGTCTGGTGCGATATGTCGGTTCCGATGTGATCTTGAGCGGCAATGCGACCGCCACCACGCCCAGTACGTGGTGTACCGCGGGCAACGCACTCGGGGCCTTCCGTGCCGGCCCGTTGTCGTCGCAGCAACTGTCGAAAACCCCGGCGCCCCTCGCCAACAACTTTCAGGAATACACCAACCTGCTGGGCTCGGGGATCACCTTCTGGGCGGTCAACCCAAACGCGCTGGATAATCCCATGGCGTACTGGAAGTCGCTCTATCCCAATACCACGACACAGCCGTCGCCCGGAGAGAGTTGGGCCGTATCGATGAAGGAACTTTCGAGCTATGTGCAGGCCGACTTCACCGGCGAGCTCAGCGGCATGCGATACAGCGGTAACGTGGGTGCGCGCTTGATCCACACCGATCTCGACGTGACCCAGTATCTGACCGGCCTGCCGGGTGAATACGGCACCGAGCCTGCCGACGCCGGAACCCAAGTCACCCGGCGCAGCTACAACGACGTCCTGCCGGCGGCCAACTTCGCGCTGAATGTGACCAGTAAATTCACCGTGCGCCTCTCCGCCTCCAAGAATATGATGCCCCTCGACTTGAGCCAATGGGGCGGCGGCCTGCAGCTAAACTACTCGCTGTTGGAAACCAAGACCGGTCCGATTTACCAGGTCGCGACTGGAAGTTCGGCGGGCAATCCAAACCTCAACCCGTGGCGTTCCACGAACTTCGGTGCTTCGTTCGAGTACTACATCAACTCCACGAGCATGGTCGGCCTCGAGCTGTTCCGCATCAACGTCGAGAGCTTCATCGAGAATGGAAGCGTGACCAATTGCAATCTGCCGGACGAGGACGGGGTGGTACGCCACCATTGCATTGCAATCACCGAGCCGCTGCAGGGCTCGGGCAACAGCATCCAAGGCGCGGAGTTCGATTATCGCCAGGGATTCACGTTCCTGCCGGGGCTTCTGTCCAATACCGGCCTGGAGTTCAACGTCACGTACGCGCCCAGCAACACAGGACAAACCGATCTGGCCGGCAACAAGATTCCGTTCCAGGACAATTCCACCGAGTCGGGGAACTTCATTTTGTGGTACCAGGACAAGCACTTTCAGGCCCGAGTCGCGTACAACTACCGTTCGAAGCGGGCCTTCGAGAATAGCGTGGGCGGCATCACCGGCCTGGAGGAGTACGAGGCGCCCCAGCAGTACGTGGACGCATCGGTCGCGTATAAGTTCAACAAGTACCTCGAAGTGTTCCTGGACGGCACCAACCTCACCAACGAGTACCAGCGCTTCTACCTGGTATGGCCGGACCAATTCGGGCACTCGAACTTCTCCGAACGCATGTTTACCGCCGGCGTCCGCGGACAGTGGTGATCGTTCTTGAGACCGGCTGACGTGACGCGGGTTTGGGCCATACGCACAATCCGCGTGTCGGTGGCGCTGGCGGCCCTGACGGGTGCGTCGTTCGCTTGTGCGGAAAACACCTTCGCCCCCACTCAGGTGGGTGACGGTGCCGGGTCCCCAACGGCCATCGCCCATTGGCAGATTCAATCGAGCGCGAAAGCGCAGCAGAGCGGCGCCGACGTCTCCTCCGCCGGTTATTCAACCGAAGGCTGGTACCCGGTGAGCGGCCGCGCGACGGTGATGGCGGGGCTTTTGGAGAATGGCACGTACAAGGACGTGTTCTACGGCGACAACCTGCGTGCCGCCGAGGAGCCCGATTCCAGCGGCAATGTGTTCGTGATTCCCTGGTGGTACCGCACCGAGTTCACCTTGGGCAAGGGCGGGCGAGAGACACGCACGAGGCTGCGTATCAACGGCATGATCGCGAGCGCCGATGTTTGGTTGAATGGCAACCTTGTCGCCGAACAAGCGGCCATCGCCGGAGCCTATCCCGTGCATGAGCTCGACGTGACACGGTGGGTGCACTCAGGGCTAAACAGCCTCGCATTGCGCGTGCATCCGGGCGATCCGCGGACGAGTCTGTCGATTGGCTGGGTCGACTGGAACCCGACGCCGCCGGACAACAACATGGGCCCATGGCGGGGCGTGGATATCGTGCGGACGGGGCCGGTCGAGATAGGTTCTCCGCAAGTGACAGCGATGCTGCCGCTTCCCGATCTGTCGCGCGCTGCACTGACCGTGAAAGTGCAGGCGCGAAACCTCGATGCGTCGGCGCATGACGCAACGATCACGGGCGTCGTGGCCGGCGTTTCGCTGCGGCGGACAATTCACCTCGACCCCGGTCAGACGCAGACCGTGTCATTTTCCCCCCAGAGCGATCCGGGCCTGGATCTCAACCATCCCCAGGTCTGGTGGCCGGTCGGTATGGGCGCCCATCCGCTCTACACGTTACAGATGGCGGTTGCCGTCGATGATGCGATCTCCGACCGGGCCAGCGCGACCTTCGGCATACGCAGCGTCAGCTCCCACCTCACCCCGCACGGGTTTAAGCAGTTCGTCATCAACGGCAAGCCTGTCCTGATTCGCGGCGCGGGCTGGGCGCCGGACATGTTCCTGCGTGACGACCCCCAGCGCATGGAGACCGAGTTCAGTTACGTCGTGAACTTAGGGCTCAATACCCTACGCAGCGAGGGCAAGCTGGAGGACGCACGATTCTACGACCTCGCCGACCGCGACGGCATCATGATCCTCGCCGGCTGGGAGTGCTGCGACAAATGGGAATCGTGGGCCAAGACGGGCGGTGCGCCATGGGATGCCGCTGACGAGAAGCTGGCTGCAGCTTCGATGGCGAGCGAGGCGCGTCTGCTGCGAAACCACCCGTCCGTGATCGGATTTCTGATCGGCAGCGATAACGCGCCGCCGGCCGCGATCGCCAAGATGTACGTCGATACCTTGCATGTCGAAGACTGGTCGCTGCCGATCATCGCGGCGGCGGCGGAGGGGGCCACGGCCGAGACCGGTCCGTCCGGCATGAAGATGGCCGGGCCCTACGCATGGATTCCGCCGGCGTATTGGTACGCCGACAAGCTGGGCGGCGCCTTCGGGTTCGACTCCGAAGTCAGCGCCGGCGCCTCTATTCCGCTGATGGAGGATCTGACCCGCATGCTCTCGCCGCAGGAGCAGGAGGCGCTGTGGAAGTACCCGCAGACGCGGCAGTATCACGCGTCGGCCGCGTGGTCGATATTCGCGACCATCGAGCCCTTCGACATCGCGGT
>JBARBX010000662.1:0-2315 GCA_049793535.1 Steroidobacteraceae bacterium
CTCGGGCGGCGCCGCGATCGCAATCAGTGATCGAAGACTAGGCCTTGAGGACTCCGGACAGCTTGGCCGCGTGGGTCGCCAGCGCATCCATCAACGGCGGATTCAGGCAGTCATAGGGTTCGAGGCCGAGCTCCTTGAGCCGGCTGCGGACGGCGCCCATGTTCGCCGGATTCGCACCCGACTCGATGATCGAGGATACGAAGGCCGCGAAGCCCGGCGCTGCCCAGCCCGATTCCGTCGACAATTCGGGATGAACGAAATCCAGGCCGAAAAAAGCATGCTTGCCGTTCTCGATGCGGCCGAACATATGTACGCCGCACACTTTGCAGGCATGACGCTGTATGGTCGCCGACGGATCCACCACCGCGAGCTTGTCGCCGTTCTGCGTGACCTTG
The DNA here is from genome assembly GCA_049793535.1 of Steroidobacteraceae bacterium. Lineage (GTDB taxonomy): Bacteria > Pseudomonadota > Gammaproteobacteria > Steroidobacterales > Steroidobacteraceae > Bog-1198. The sequence goes on from JBARBX010000662.1 coordinate 396, forward strand.
ACCTTGTCCTTGGACACGACCGCAACCACCGAAAATTGCGCGCCCTTGGGCTTCCAGCACTTGGTGCAGCCGCAGGCGTGGTTGTGCGCAATCTGGGCGCCGATCGACACCTTGACGGGCCTATCCGTGCATTTGCAGGTCAAGGTTCCCCCTGCGAAATCCTTCGATCCCTGCTTGACGCCGTTATCGACCGACGGATGAATTGAAACTGCCATGATTCCTCCTCCCACTGGTTTGCATATACAGCCGTTGTCACGGCAATTCGTTAATACTTGATTACGGATCGAATGACTTTACCCGCATGCATCAACTCGAACGCATCGTTGATCTTGTCCAAAGGCAGCACTTCGCTGATCATTTCGTCGATCTTGATCTCGCCATCGAGGTAACGATCCACGTAGCCCGGCAATTGCGAACGGCCCTTGACGCCGCCGAATGCCGAGCCGCGCCAGACGCGACCGGTAACCAACTGGAACGGGCGAGTTGATATTTCTTGGCCCGCTCCAGCAACACCGATGATAACCGATTCGCCCCACCCCTTGTGACAACACTCCAGCGCCGAGCGCATGACGTGGACATTGCCGATGCACTCGAACGAGTAGTCGACGCCGCCGTTGGTCATGTCGACGATGACTTGCTGAACGGGCTTGTCGTGGTCCTTGGGATTGACGTAGTCGGTCGCGCCCAGCGCCTTGGCCATGGTCCACTTGCTGGGGTTGAGATCGATGGCGATGATGCGCGAGGCCTTGGCCATCACCGCTCCCTGCACGACCGACAAGCCGATACCGCCGAGGCCGAACACCGCGACCGTCGAGCCTGGTGTCACCTTCGCGGTATTGAGGACTGCGCCGATGCCGGTGGTGATGCCGCAACCAAGCAGGCACACCTTGTCGAGCGGCGCTCTGGGATTGATCTTGGCGAGCGAGATCTCCGGCAGTACCGTGTATTCCGAAAAAGTGCTGGTGCCCATGTAGTGCAGGACGGGTTTGCCCTTGAAGGAAAACCTCGAGGTCCCGTCCGGCATCACGCCCTTGCCCTGGGTGATGCGGATGCGCTGGCACAGGTTGGTCTTGCCGGACTTGCAGAACTCGCAGGTTCCGCATTCCGGCGTATACAACGGAATCACGTGATCGCCGGCCTTGACGCTGGTCACGCCGGAACCGACTTCCTGCACGATGCCGCCGCCTTCGTGGCCCAGAATCACCGGAAAAAGCCCCTCCGGATCGGCGCCCGACAAGGTGAAGGCATCGGTGTGGCAGACGCCCGTTGCGACGATGCGCACCAGCACCTCGCCCGCCTTCGGGCCGGCGAGATCGACCTCTTCTATCTTCAGTGGTTTGTCGGCTTCCCACGCAACAGCCGCTCTCGTCTTCATTGATTGAACTCCTCATACCATTCGCTTCCGAGAGCAATTCGTGTATCGACAAGCAGCAAGCGTGCCAGCCGCTCTTCGAGTGCACATTACGTTGACCGATCAATTACTTGCGACGCGGGATATGAGGCGGCCGAGAGCCCGCCCGTCGCGGTGTTTCTGATCCGCCACAGTTTGTGCTTCAAAAATGTAGCAGCGGCGCTTGGCGAATCGAGATTTCAAGGGCGAACGCCCGCCGCCGCCGAGCTATGGCGCCTGTATCTAATCCAACACAGAGTGCGACACTTTTGATCCTCCGGCGTGACACTTGCTGTGTCGGATGCCGGGCGGCTGCCGCCGGGATTTGCTCCAAAACCACAGTTGGATGCGCGACCTTCAGGGCCCGGCCTGCCGCGGCCGGTTGGTCGCGATCGATTGTCGCGCCGCGCTCTGGGATAGCCCTTCGTTGCGTCATTGGTACGCCTCTTGCAGATATCCCCTTCAGGCTTCACCCGATGCCATGCGGCGTTGTTACGACAAAGAACTCGAAACGGAGGGGGGACTTCATG
>JBARBX010000663.1:0-3598 GCA_049793535.1 Steroidobacteraceae bacterium
TTACGCCGATCGCCTCCCTGATTGCCGGCATACTCATATTGGTGGCTCCCAAGCTGCTGAACTACATCGTGGCGATTTACTTGATTGCCATCGGGCTCATAGGGCTTTTCGGTACCGGTACGCTTCATCTGCACTGAGCGATCGGTAGCGCAGCCGGTCGCCAAACGACCGGCTGCAGCGCACACGCCGCGGCTAGCGCTTGTCTCCGGTCGCGTGGCCACGTCCGTCGCGCTCCTCGTTCCCCTTGAAGTGAGCCTTATCGACACGCTTCGACGGCTCCGCCTTTTCCCCGCGGTTGGGCATCGTGCCCTTGAACCCGTGCTCCGGATGATAGGCATTGTTCACGTTGCCGCGAAAGTTGCCGGCGCCGTGAAACCAGGGACCCGCGCCGATGAAGACCTCCCCGTTGAACCATTCCGGGCCGTAGTAGCCGGCAGGCGCGCAGCTATAGGGAGCGGCGTCGTAGTAGCCGTAGGGACATGCCGGAGCGATGCCGATGTTGATGCTGACTTGGGCCTCCGCGGTCGAAACGGCTGCCGTAAGGCAGGTTGCGGCAACGGCGGCCAGCGCCAGAGATGTAAATTTACCCATAACTATCACCTTCCTTTGTTTCGAATCAACCGGCCGCGTGCGCCTTGTAGGAGAACTTCTGACCGGCGATCGACGCGTCATACATCAGGCCGCCCTTGACGATGGTGAATACGGCGACACCCTTGCGATAGGAGCCTGAGGTCGCTGCATCCTTTTCCCCGCCGCTCGCGGCGCCGTCCACACCCGCCGTACCCGCGGTCGCCGAAGCGGCAGCCGTGATCGCCACCACGCTTGCGCCGGCGTCGAATTCATAGGTCCCGGAGGTGAATTGATCGAGGGCGCGCTTGTTCTCGAAAAACACGATTTCGCTGTAGCCCTGAACACCGGCCTGAAAGCCGACGCTCACCTGCGTTATCGAGGCGTTGCCCAGATACCTTCCCTGCGCATAGACGCGGCCACGTCCGTAGGCGCCGCCGACCACATACCCGGCCTTGTCGACGGTCGGGAACACGGCGTAGCCGTAGCTCTTGTCGAAGTACGCCGCGCTCTGGCCTGCATTCTTGAAGAGCGCGACCGTATCTTGAGAGCTGCCGGCCTGGGCGCCGCCCATGAACAGGCCAAATGCGAGAACTAACGAAGTTTTTTGATAATATTTCATTGGTGAATCCTTTGATGCCCGCTCGAAGCGCGCGTATGGCAATTGAGTCGTTTATATTTCATGTTCCGGGGGGACGATACGCGCGCCGGACCGGAAGGTCGGTACGCTGGCGTACCCAGCGTTCTCAACCGTGGTGCGCTGCCGAAGCAGGATTGATTTGAGGGGTCGCGTCGCGGCCGGCGGTTATATGGCGAGCTTCGCGGGAAGCAAGCGGTCATATTCCTTTTTGACCACCGCGTAACACTCACAGGTGCGTCGCTCCAGACCGGCGCGATCCAGCACCGAGATGCGGCCCCGCGCATAGCGGATCAACCCGCCCTTCTGTAAATTGAGCGCCGCCTCCGTCACTCCTTCACGGCGCACGCCCAGCATGTTGGCGATCAGTTCCTGGGTCATCACGAGTTCATCGCCCTGCAGCCGGTCCAGGCTCAACAACAGCCAGCGGCACAATTGCTGGTCCAGGGAGTGGTGACGGTTGCATACCGCGGTCTGTGCCATCTGTGTGATCAGGGCCTGCGTATAGCGCAGCAGCAAATGCAGCACGGGACCATTTTGGTTGAACTCGTCCTTCAGCACTCGGGCGTTCAACCGCAATCCTTCGCCGGCACTCTGCACCACCGCTCGGCTGGGCGTGGACCCGCCTCCCATGAACAAGGAAACACCCACGATACCTTCGTTGCCGACGACCGCAATTTCGGCCGAGGCGCCGTCCAGCATCACATACAGCAACGACACGATGGAAGTCGTCGGAAAGTAGACGTGACTGAGCGTGTTGCCCGATTCGTACAGCACTTGTCCCAGAGGCATATCGACCGATTCGAGTTCGGGCAGCCAGCGCTGCCACTCCGGATCCGGCAAAGCAGCGAGCAAACGATTGTCTGTGCGGTGAGCTGTCACAACCACCGCGAGCCTACCTAGGACGGAGCAGGCGCGCAAATATGGGTCGCCGATCGGCGCCGCCGCCGGTCGATATGTTCGACAGCGCACTGTCTCGTCCGGTGCAAAGTGGACAATGGCCTTCTCATGCGCACATGCCCGCTCCTCGCCCTCACAATGGCCGTTCTGCTCGGGGCCTGCTCATCCACGCCGGCGAAATTCGCCGCCCCAAAGTCCGCGTCGGCCGCACTCATCCATCCGCAGGAGACTCACTTGGGGGCGCAGTTCGACGCGGCCTCGCGGCAGCGGGACGGTGATTCGGCATTTCGGGTCATCTCGGTCGGGGTCGATGGATTCCTGGCTCGGGCGCAAATGATCGATGCCGCCGAGCGAACCTTGGATCTGCAGTACTTCATCTTTCGCGGCGATGAAACCGGCAGGCTGCTCACCGATGCGCTCATCCGGGCGGCCGATCGCGGGGTGCGGGTGCGGGTACTGATCGACGACGGCGCCACCATCGCCGGCGACGAACAAATTCTCGCGTTGGACGCGCATCCGAACATCGAGATTCGAGTCTTCAACCCGTTCGTCTATCGCGGGCACAGTATGTTGCGGCGCACCATCGAGTTCGCATTGCATTTCCGGCGGCTCGATTACCGGATGCACAACAAGCTGCTGATCGTGGACAATGCCGCCGCGCTGATCGGCGGCCGCAATATCGGCAATCAATACTTTCAGATGGACCCCGATTCCCAGTTCGCCGACGACGACGTGTTCGCCGCGGGTCCGATCGCCGTGCAGCTCTCCGCAACCTTCGACGAATTTTGGAACAGCCGCTTCGCGGTCCCCGCCGCCGCACTGAAACGCAGCCAGCGCTCGCGCAAGGCGCTGGTTGAGCGCCGGGAGCGCGCGAGCGAGCACTCGGAAAAGCACATGCAGCCGCTAAAGACGGACGGCGTCGACTACGTGGCGAAATTGGCGACCGGCGAACCCTATGCCGGGATCGTCTCGGGTCGGCTGCCTCTCGTGTGGGCGCAGGCGCAAGTGATCTGCGATTCCCCGGACAAGAAGGGCGTCGAGCAAGGCGACGTCGGCGGCCGCCTGATGGCCCCGCAAGTGCTGATCGCCGCACGCGCGACCCAATCCGAACTATTGATGATCACACCCTATCTGGTACCGACTCCGGAGGAATTGCGGACGCTCGAGGATCTGCGTGGGCGCGCGATCCGCGTCGGTATTCTGACCAACTCGCTGACATCGGCCCCCGATTTGATCGCACACTCCGGCTACATCAAATACCGAGTGCGTCTGCTCAAGGACGGCGTGGAACTCTATGAAGTCCGGTCGCTGCTGGGAAGCACCCGGGGCAGCGGCGAAACCGCGGTGGTTTCGAGCTACGGCAACTACGGCCTGCATGCCAAATTGCTGGTCTTTGACCGAAAGCGATTGTTCATCGGCTCGATGAACTTCGATCAGCGCTCGAAACACCTGAATACCGAGATCGGATTGATCATCGACAGCCCGGAGCTTGCC
>JBARBX010000664.1:0-4532 GCA_049793535.1 Steroidobacteraceae bacterium
ACACATGCCTGCCTTGGTTCTCGAGGGGCGTGTAGTCGGTGGCCGAGGTTTCCATCCATTTGAGCTGACCGATGTCGTTGCGGATCACAGCCGTCACATGGTTGGTGGTTGCCGAGGGCTCGAAAAACGGCAGTACCCCCTGGGTGATCAAGGCGAGGAAGAAAAAGCCGACCCCGGCCACCAATGCGACGAAGCGCGCGTTCATCGTGCAGGCTCCCCGGCCGCAAACGGCGACCCGTTGTCCGGCGCCGCGCCTTGAGGCTTAAAACCGATCGCCGTATCCGACCTCTTGAGCGCGGTCATCATGAGGTTGATGATCAGCAGCGACATCCCGATATCCATCGAAATCCCCGCCACCGTGCGCACCAGCCAGTACGCCCGCATCTGAACCACCGTGTCGACCCACTCCACGCCGTTCATCCATTGGAAGCCCTGCTGCAAACCGGCCGCGCTCAGCACCAAACCCATGGTGGAGATGCCGCAAGTGATCAGCCAAAACGACCAGTTTCCCATCTTAAAGGACCACAGTTCCCGGCCGCACATGCGCGGCCAGAGATACAGCAACCCGCCCATCGCCCACACGACAAAGGTTCCGAAGACCGTCAGATGCGAATGTGAAATCACGAAGTCCGTGAAATGGGTGGGCTGCTGCACCGAGCGCAGCGCCTCGGTCGAGCCCTGAAAGCAGCCGACCAGGTACATGAGCGAGCCCATGATCAGGAATTTCGCCGACAGGTTCGACCCGAACTCGCGCCAACGGCCCTTCACGGTGCCGAAGAAGTTGACCAGCACGGTCCACACCGGAATGATCAGAAACATGGAGGTGATGATCGCGAGGGTCTCGGCCCAATCGGCGATCGGGCTGTAGAGGTAGTGGTGAATACCCACGAAGGGATAGAACAGCGCAAGCGACCAGAACCCGACCAGCGAGAGCTTATGGGCGTAGAGCGGATTCTTCACACTAAGTGGGAGGAAATAATAAATCAGCACATAGCCCGCCGGCGTGATCCACAGACCGACGATGTAGTGAATATAAAGCCCATGGAATGCCGCGCTATTGATGCCCGCGATCGAGTACGGCAGGATGAAGCTGCCCAACACCAGATTCAACGATGTCCACACGAAGGCACCGATCAGATACCAGAGTGACACATAGAGCGACGGATCGAGGCGCCGGCCGATCGTCGTCAGAAACTGCAAGGTGGCGATGACCGTGCAGATGAAGATCGGAATTTCGGCGAGCAAGGGCAGCTCACCCGCTTCGAGGCCATGATTGTAGCCGAGCGGCAATGAGAACAGCCCGGCGGCCAGGAACAGATTCCATACCCAGGCGACCAGGACGCCGTGGCGATTGAACGCCACCCGCACGCCGCACAGTCGCGGCACCAGGTAGTAGCATTCGCCGATGAACAGGCCCGAGAAGGCCCCCATGATGACGCCATTGACATGCACCGGGCGCAATCGTCCGAATGTCAGCGCCAGGTGCGTCCCAAGATAATCGGGATAATTGAACATCCCGGATATCGTCGCACCGACGGTGGGCGCGACCATGAGCCAGAACATGCCCCAGTAGAGCCATGCCCGGACCACCGGCCAATCGACCAGCGCATCCAGGTCGAGTCCCGCGTACGGACCATGCAACGCGTCTGCTGTTGTTCTTGTCGCCTCTGCCATAAGCTCACACCCCGTGCCCGTTCCGATGAACCCGCGCCACGGTGTCTTTACTTGGGCGCGAGCTGAATGTCGGCGGTCACCGTCTTGCCGGCAGTTACCGTGACCGACATTGATTTTTCACCTGCGGCTTCCTGCCATGCCACGAGGGTATAGGTACCGGGCGGCACATCCTTGATCGTGAATTTGCCGTCGTCTCCGGTGGTCGCAAAGTAGGGATGGGCGAACTCCCAGATCCATGCATGCATCCATTCATGCGCATCGCATTTGACTTTGATCAACTCCGGGGTTGCCGGCAGGGGCTTGGTTACTGAGAATCCCTTGAAGGGCAACGCAATATTGTAGATGGTCGCGTTGGTAACACTGTTCTGTGGATGCGTGTTATGCAGAACCGGATCTTCGGAGGAAATCGTGATTTGCTGACCGACGCTTGCACCCTGCACCCGCGGCCTGAACATGCAGTGGGAGTTCACCAGAGAAATGGCAACGGGATCGGTCACCAGCGGCTTGCCCGCGGTAACGTCCTTCAGGAATACCTCGACGTTCTGCAGTCCGCCATCTTTGCCGACTACATACACTTGGTTCGGTATTGAGTCACCGCAATAGTCCTGGTTCTTGGTGACCTCGATGGGAGCGATGGTGGGCGCCGCGCCGGCGAGCTTAACCACCCCCTGGATGGTGCCTCCATTGGAGACCGCAATGACCGTATACGAGTCTGCCATGGCCAGTGGCGCCAGCAGCAACGTGCCGCACGCGACGGCCGCGCCGCACGGCCACAGGCGCGGTTTCGGGGAGGTTTTCAGCAGGTATCGTCCGGCCGCAATTTCTTTCACTTTTCCCCCTAAGACAATTTCCATGTACCTGGCTCGCTAGTTGTTTTATGAGTGAATCAAGCGCGAACAGCGGCATATTGCATCGCGTTCGAAAGTTGTAGCAATGGGTATATATACCCGCGAATTCGCTCGCTACGCGGCGTCCCCATGTCAGCCACGACACATGGCCGAGGAAGGCGTAATGATTGCAGTGGATCGAGACAGCGGTCGCCTCGGTGTTTCGTCCCGGGCCCCGGTCTTGGGCGGCGGCGGCGGCGGCGGCGCCCCGGTCAGGTTCTTCGGGTAGACCGGGCTTAAGCTCTGGATGAAGTGCACCAGATCCCAAGCTTCGTCGGGGCTGATCGAGTCGGCGAACGAAGGCATTGGGGTGCCGTTCAGGCCGCCAATGAACACTCGATAAATGTCCGGTCCGCTGTTGCCACACTTGATGTGGCCTTCGGTGAGGTCATACGGCACGATTGGATTGCCCCAATCATCCGTGAGATCGTCCGCCGACGGACCATCGCCTTCCGCGCCGTCGCCATGGCATTGCGCGCAGTTGAACTTTTGATATACGGCGGCGCCGCGCTCCACGGATTTGGCTGTGTACGGGGGCTCCGGTGGAATGCTAATCGGCGGCTGAGGCTTCTCGGTCGCAAAGCGCGGCGAAAAAGTCTTGATGTAGGCGACGACATCGAGCCTTTGAGCGTGGCTCAACGTGGTAAGAAGGCTTGACATGGATGTGCCGTACAGGCCGGTGATCAAGACTTTTTCAAGGTCGGCGTCGGTCGGCAACGAACCCGACGGCGTACTGCGCCACTTGAATGTGCCCTGCCGGAAATCGCGCGGCACCGGGGTTGTCGCTTCGGAAAAGTGACCCTTGCCGTCGCCCTGTTCTCCATGGCAGAGGACGCAATACTTCTCATAGACGACTTTACCCCGATGCGCGTCTCCCACATCCTGTGCGCACGCCGCGCCCGCCATGAGCAACATCGAGGCCAGAGCCGGGAGGATCGTCGCAGCTTCGTTCCCAATGAGCCTACAGGCTGGAAACATAATCAACTACAGCGGCGATCTCATCGTCGGTCATTTTTTCGGTGACGTGCTGCATGACTTTGTTTTCTCGCAGCCCGCCGCGGTACTGAAACATCTGAATCGAAACATAGTCTCTATGCTGGCCCGCGAGCCGCGGCTGGGTGTTGACTCCCTCGCCGCTGTGACCGTGGCAGACGGTGCAAGCCTCAATATCCCGCTCCGGCGCCCCGTTCTCGTACATCACCTTGCCTTTGCCGGCCAGCGCGGGGTTGCCCGAGCCGCTGCCTTTCACAGGCGGTTGGCTCGAGAAATACTGCGCGACCCCTTTGATTTGCTCATCGGTAAGACCCCGGGCAATTCCCCACATAAAAGCTCGTCCGCGGGGATCGCTACGACCGCGCAGCCTGAACAACTTCAGCTCCGCCTCGATGTAGCCGGGTAGCTGCCCGGCCAGAACCGGGAAGAGCGGCGAGATGCTGATTCCATTTTGACCATGGCACTTGGAGCACGCGCTATTGACGAGGGCCTGGGTGCCCTTGGTGGATGGATCCGGCGGCACGATGAGAGTCGCCGAGTGTGCATCACGAACGGCCAATGCCGCGAGCGCGATCGTCCCAAGCGCGATCGCGGCCATGCCAAGCGAGGTTACTGCCAGCTTTCTCATTAGAAGTCCATCCATAGTCCCAGAACCCAGGTGTTGTTGTCCGAGGCTTTGACATTGGGAAAGCCTGGGGAATTGGGAAAGTTGGCGTTGCTGAGATTAAAGGGGCTTTGATTGTTCGCCACTACCTGATAGGCGTCGTACTGCAGGATGAACCTGACGTTCAGCCAGGGGATGTAATCCAGCTCAAAGGTCTCGTATTGATTCGCCGGTGAGCCATTGCCCCCATTGGCGAGCGGATCGTACGTGCCGGTCGTCCGCGTGAAGCTCACCAGTCCGCCATAGCGACGATTACGGAAATACTCACCCGTGACCAAGAACTGCGTCAGTGTGTCCGTTGGATTGGTGTAGAT
>JBARBX010000665.1:0-5218 GCA_049793535.1 Steroidobacteraceae bacterium
GGATAATGGACCACGCCCACGGCTTTGGGCTCGCCGGCTGGCGGTGGCTCCTGATTCTCGAAGCACTGCCGGCCATCGCCTGCGGGCTTCTCACTTTGCGGCTGCTTCCCGACCGTCCGGCGGACGCGACTTTTCTCACGGCGAAGGAGAAGGCGCGGGTAGAGGACCTGCTCGCCGCCGAGGCAGCCGCCAAGCGGGGAGGGGGTCATCTGACCCTCTTCAAGTCGCTGACCCATCCGCGCATCCTGCATCTCACCGCGATTCATTTCCTGTTTCTGATGGGCCTGTATCTGACCGGCTTCTGGATGCCTCAGTCGATCAAGGCCGTGGCCGCCGGTTATTCGAACACGGCCATCGGCATTCTCGTGATGATCCCGAGCGCCGTCAGCTTGGTGGCGATGGTCATTGTGTCGAGGAGTTCGGATCGGAGAGCCGAGCGATACTTCCATGCCGCCGCTTCCCTGCTGGTCGCCGCCGCCGGTCTGTACTTCGTCGGCACCACCCCGTCTCTGACCACGCGTGTTTTCCTTTGGTGTGTGGTGGCGTCCGGAATAGCCAGCTATCTCGGTCCGTTCTGGGCCTGCCCCGGCGAATTTCTTTGTGGACGCTCGGCCGCGTCCGCGCTTGCATTCATCAACTCCTTCGGCAGCCTCGGATCCTTCTTCTCCTTGTCGATCATCGGATTGATCGCGAAAAGAACGGGGAGTCTCGAGGCTGGGTTTCGGGCGGTTTCGGTGGCCCTCATGTTGGCCGCCGCGCTGATGCTGGCGCAGAAGCTCTACCGGCCGGGCGTTGCCGCCGTGCAGGTAAGACCGGCCCACAATACCCCTTAGAAACGCCTAGAATCGTCGTTCTAAAGCGGCCGTCGCTGATAATTACCACGAGCACCGATCGACGGCGGAGCTCGGGAAGGGGACGTATGAAACTTCTGGCGATCTTTGCTTCGCTCGGCTGTGTATTTTCGACGCCCGTCTGGGCGGCGGACCTGGGCCGGCTCGTGGATGGCGAGCTTCCCGGATTGGTCAATATCTATAAGGGCATCCATGCCCATCCGGAGCTGTCTCATCACGAAGAGGCGACTGCCGCCCTGCTGGCCGCCGAGCTGCGCCGGGCCGGCTTCACGGTTACCGAGCACATAGGCAGGTACCCGGACGGAACTCAGGCCTATGGCGTGGTGGCAATCCTCGAGAATGGCCCCGGCCCACGGCTGCTCATTCGTACCGACTTGGATGCGCTGCCGATCGTTGAAGAGACCGGCCTGAGTTACGCGAGTCACGTGGTCAGCAAGAACCCGGCAGGTCAGGAAGTCGGTGTGATGCACGCCTGCGGCCATGATGTGCACGTCACGACGATGATCGGCACGGCCCGAGCGCTTGCCGGCTCGCGCGCGAAGTGGCACGGCACGGTGATGCTCGTTGGGCAACCGTCCGAGGAGACCCTGGATGGAGCGAGGGCGATGCTCGCCGACCATCTGTACGAGCGGTTTGGCACGCCCAATCTGGCGATCGCGCTGCATGACACCAACTCGCGCGCCGCAGGGACCGTTGCCATTACCAGTGGGCCGGCGCTGGCGGGAGTGACCTCCATCGATGTGATTCTGCGCGGCATCGGCGGCCATGGGGCGCAACCGCAGAACGGCAAAGACCCCATCGTCATGGCGGGCGAGTTCATCGTGCAGGCGCAGACCATCGTCAGCCGCCAGGAAAATCCGCGCGATGCCGCGGTGGTGACGATTGGCGACATCCACGGCGGCACCAAGCGCAACGTCATTCCCTACGAGGTCAAATTGGAGCTAACCACGCGCGCCTTCAGCGACAAGGCGATGCAGGTCATTTTGGATGGCATCACACACGCCGCACAGGGCGTGGCGGTGTCTGCCGGGGTACCGGAAGATCGACAGCCCATCATCACCATCCTCAAGGACGAGTCGGGGCCCGCGACCTACAACGATCCGGCGCTGGCGGCTCGGGTCAAAGCGGCGCTCGTCAATGCCTTGGGCGCGCAGAACGTGTTCGATGAAGATCCGATCATGGCGAGCGAGGATTTCGGTCTCTTTGGGCTGGAAGGCCGTCGGATTCCGACCGTGATGTTCTGGCTCGGGGCGATGGACCCCGTGAAGCTGGCCGCGGCTCAAGCCGCCGGGAAATCTCTGCCGGGTCCGCACACGAGCTTATTCGAACCTGTTCCTGAACCGACTCTGCGAACCGGAGTAACGGCGATGACATCGGTCGCAATTGCGCTGCTGCAGCACTAACCCAGGGGTTGACGGATGAATCGGCGCGAGTTGCTGAGCCTGGGAGCCGAGATTGCCGCCGGCGTATCCGCCGGCGCCTTTCTGCTGAGCGAGGTGCGGGCGGACGCGCAAAGCCGCTACGCTCCCGCTTTCGCACTGCTCGACCGCTTTGTCGAGCAGTATCTGCGGGAGATGAATGCTCCCGCCCTGACCCTGGCGCTCGCCGATGCCGGCGGCGTGCAGCGGGTCTGCGCGTACGGACTCGACGATCTTGCGCGGCGGGTGCCTCTGAATGTGGATGAGCTATTCCACATCGGGTCGATCACCAAGTCGTTTCTCGGGCTATGCCTGCTGCAGCTACGCGACGAGGGCAAGCTCGATCTACACCGTCCCATCGGCGACTATCTGCCGTGGCTGCGCTTCGATCCTACGTCGCAAAAGCCGATCACGGCTCACGATCTTCTCACCCATTCGGCGGCGCTTCCCGACGGCCCGCTGTTCCCCGCCGATCCGGCGTTTCGACACCGCGCGACCGCCGCGCCGGGAACGTTCTTTCACTACTGCAACATGGGCTACGAGGCGTTGGGAGTACTACTCTCGCAATTGGACGGACGGCCGCTGGCGGAGTGCTTTCGTGCCAGAATTCTCGCACCCCTGGGCATGACCGCAACCGAGCCCGCGATCACACTCGATGTGTTCGAGCGCATCGCCACGAGCTATCAGGCGTCTTACAACGATCGGCCGTTCCCGCGCTTAGGAAAGCTTTCGCAAAGTCCGCCCATCGCCACATCGGCGGCCTCCGGTTGCATCGCTTCCACGGCGCGTGACATGGGCGCCTATGTGACCATGCTCATCAATCGCGGCGCTGCGCCATCCGGGCGGGTGGCATCGCAAGCCGCCTTTGCCCTGTTCGCGCAGCCCCACATGGCGGCGGAGCATTTCGGTCCGGGGGCATCGTACGGCTATGGCATCGCGACCGATAAGCTGGACGGGCACACCCGCCTGCGACACACGGGGGGCATGATTTCGTTCGCTTCCGCCCTCGAGATCGATGTCGACGCCGGCGTCGGGGTGTTCGCATCGATCAATGCCATGCAAGGTTTTCGTCCCCGGCCCGTCGCCGAATATGCGCTGCGGCTGATGCGCGCCTGCCGTGAGGGGGTCTCCTTGCCGGCTGTTCCGGCGCACAGGCCCTCGTTGTACGTGGAGTCCGCCGGCGACTATGCGGGTCAATACGCGGGCAGCGGCGGCCGTGCGCTGACCGTCGTCGCCGACGGCAACCGGCTGTTCCTGGTTCACAAAGACGTGCGGGTGCCGCTCGAACCCGCCATCGAGCCGGATGATGCCTTCATCGTGCCGCATCCCGATTTCGCACACTATCCGCTGCTGTTCGGGCGCGCCGGCGCCGGCACCAAGGGTGCGGCGGTCGAGGTCGGCTGGGGCGAGGAGTGGTTCGTCACGGCGCACTATTCTGGTCCCGGGGACTTCAAGATCCCGGCGGAGTGGCATCGCTATCCGGGCCACTACCGTAACGAGGACGCTTGGATCGGCAGCAATCGCATCGATGTGCGCAAGGGTAAGTTGTGGTTGAACGGCACGGTGCCGCTCGAGCCCGCGGCCGACGGTCGCTTCTATCTGCGCGACGAGCCAGAAAGCCCGGAGTGGGTCGGATTCTCCGACTTCGCCAATGGCAAGGCGATGCGGATGCGATTGTCGGGTGCGGACCTCGCCCGAGTGTGAGCGCGCAATGATCGCGACTCATCAAGGGGCCAGGCGCTAGGAACGGATGTGGCGGCGCTGTACGACACGATCGGGGTGGACTACCGACGCTTTCGCCGGCCGGATGCCCGAATGGCCGCGGCCATCGATCGCGAACTTGGCCCTGCCCGTACGGTGGTCAATGTCGGTGCCGGTGCCGGTTCCTATGAACCGCCGCAGCGGCAGGTCATCGCCGTCGAACCCTCCATTGTCATGCTTCGCCAACGAGCGCGCGGTGCGGCGCCGGCGGTTCAGGCTTCGGCCATGGCGCTGCCATTTCGAGATGCCGCATTCGAGGCGTCCATGGCCATCCTCACCGTGCACCACTGGCCGGATTGGCGCGCCGGCATTCGGGAACTTCGCCGAGTGGCGGGCGGCCGTATCGTCATCGTCACCTGGGATCCGTCGCATGCGGGATTTTGGCTGACCGACTACATCCCGGAACTCCTGGCGGCCGACCGACGAATTTTTCCGCCGCTGGCGCACATCGCCCACGAGCTGGGATCCACGGCCATCGCCGAGTTGCCGATCCCTCACGATTGCAGCGATGGCGTGTTGGGCGCGTACTGGCGTCGCCCCGAGGCGTACTTGAACGATGGGGTCAGAGCCGCGATATCGACGTTCTCCAAGGTCGGGGATGTGTCCGCCGCGCTGCAAAGGCTGCGGCAGGATCTCGACACCGGCGCCTGGCAGAGGCGGTACGGCGCAGCCTCGGATTTGTCGGAGCTGGATCTTGGCTACCGAATCCTCGTCAGCAACTGAGCAACTCGGCCGCTACGTTGCTAGGTCAATTCGTTTTGGTAGGCGACCGGGCGAATGAAGCGTGCGAAGGCGCGGGTTCCCACGGAAGTAAAGCGGCTATCGGTCGTCGACGGAAAGGGCCCGCCGTGTACTGTCGCCCTGCCAACTTCGACGCCCGTCGGAAAACCATTGAACACCAGACGCCCAACGCGCTGTTCCAACGTCCACAGGAATTCGTCTTGGCCTTTCAATTCATGGGGCTCGGCCCAAACAGTGGCCGTGAGCTGGCCTTCGAGCGCTCTGGCGCAGCGCATAAAGTCCTTGGTATCCGAACATCGAACGATGAGACTCGTGGGGCCGAATATCTCATCGTGCAGGGCGGGCGTGCGAAGAAAGGTTTCGACATCCACGGTCATGAGTGCGGCTGCCACACTGGTCGAATCGGAAGGTGGCGCGGCTTGCACGAGACTTCGAACGGCTTCGATG
>JBARBX010000666.1:0-11868 GCA_049793535.1 Steroidobacteraceae bacterium
GCCCACGGTGTGCAGCTTGTTCGGATACTTGTGCGCCTCGAGCATGCAAGCACCGCCCCCCTCCGTCATTCCGTAGATCTCGGTCAAACCGCCGGGCCAGCGCCGCAGAACTTGCTGCTTCAAAGCCGCTGGAAACGGCGCGCCCGTCGAGAACTTCATTCGATACGAGGACAAATCGTAGCGCTCGAAATCCTCATGTGAGAGCAGGCGCTGATATTGCACCGGAACCAGCATGGTATGGGTGGCCCGGCAATCCTGTGCGAGTGCCAGATAGCCGCCGACAGTGAATTTCCCAAGCAGGACGACCGTGCCCCCGAGCGCCAGCGCACCGAACAGCGTGGCCAGTGTCGTATTGGAATACATCGGAGTGGATAGGAGAGTCACGGCCTCGGTGGTGTACCCATACATCCGCGCCCGCTGCGCATTGGACCAGCGGAAGGAGTGCGGCTGGACGATGCCCTTGGGTGTGCCTGTGGTACCCGAGGAATAAATCACATTGAACGGCCAATCGGGTTCCGGATCGATGCGCGCGGGAACGTCACCCTCCTCGACCATCCACCGCTCGAGACCCGACGGCCCCGCGTCATCGATGAGCACCCTGGCCGCGGCGCGCGATGATCCGGGCGCGGCCGATGGCGGCCAGTTGCTCGCCGACTCCCGGTCCAGGAACAGGACCCTCGCTCCGGCATCGGTCGCCATCGCCGCCAGCGCTCGCGGACTGGATGAGTCCGCCAGCGGCGCCACGGCAACTCCCGCGCGCAGGCTGCCGATGAATAGTGCCACGTAGTCGATGCTGGTCGCGGCGCAGATCGCGACGGTGTGGCGCGGACTCACGGAGTCGCGCTGCAAGGCGGCGGCCACGCGATCCGCCCGAGCGTCGAGCGCGGAATAGCCGAGGCTGCGCCCATTGTAAATCACTGCGGCATGATTCGGCCGCAGCCGCGCGTGCGCGCGAACAAGCTCCGAAATGGTGCCGAAGTCCCGCGACAGCAGCTCGGGTTGAAGATTCGCGCCGCTCACGGATCCGGGGCCGCCGCCGCCTGTGCCAAGGCGCCGAGGCCGGCGATGTTTTTCACGAGTTCGGCGGGGAATCCATGCCGGGCCTGAAGGTACTCGGGCTCATTGTAGGCAACCCAGGTTTGACCCTCGGCGTCGTGCCAGGTAAGGATCTTGAGCGGCAGATCGATCGCCGCCGTAGGGGCCGCGACCATGAGCGGCGTTCCCGCTTTTGGGCTGCCGAGAATGACCAGTCCCGTGGGCAGCATCGGCAGGCCCGAGCGTTCCGCATCGCCGCTAAAATCGATTTGTGCGAACACCGTGAGGCCGCGCGCACGCGCCAAAGATTGAACTCGCCGCAGCACGTCTGCCACAGTGTGCTGCGTGGGCAATATTTTCAATCCATTGGCGGCGCTGTCGGCGATCATCGGGTCTCTCCCCTGGCTGGCTGCCATCCTAATGCCGCCGCAGCGGCGCGTCATGCTATCGTTCCGCGCGCGTCCGGCAATTCTGGAGACCATTCATGTCCCGCTCGGCCATCCGTCTTTGTATCCGTGTCGCGATTCTCGGCGCCGCGGTCCTCGCGAACGCCGCTGCCTCGGCGCAAACCAAGTCCGAAGCCTGTGCGCCGGATCGAACCGGGCTGCGCCTGCCCGCCGGGTTTTGCGCAACGATATTCGCCGACGGGATCGGCCACGCCCGCCACCTGGTCGTAGCCCCGAACGGAGTGGTGTACGTCAACACCTGGTCGGGCCGCTACTATGGCAATGCCACCCCGCATCGGGGCGGGTTTCTGGTCGCATTGCAGGACACCACCGGCGGCGGCACCGCCGACATGAATCAACGCTTCGGGGAAACCGTGCAAAGCGGCGGCGCCGGCGGTACGGGCATCGGCTGGTACAAGGGCGCGCTGTACGCGGAGATCAACGACAAACTCGTGCGCTACTCGATGGCTCCCGGGTCGAACGTGCCGCGCGTACCTGCGCAGATCATCGTATCCGGACTGCCGTTGGGCGGCGATCATCCCATGCACCCGTTCGCGATCGACGCCGATGGATTCCTGTATGTCGACGTCGCGACGGCGACCAACTCCTGCCAGCCGAGGAACCGCGAGGCAGGATCGGCGGGCGCCCGCCCCTGCAAGGAGCTGGAAACCCGCGGCGGCATCTGGCGCTATGACGCGAACCGCACCGGCCAGGTGTTTTCGCCCGCCGAGCGCTATGCGACGGGCATCCGCAACGCCGAAGGGTTCGGCGTCGATACCGCCGGCCATCGCCTGTTCGTAACCCAGCATGGACGCGATCAACTGCGCTCGAATTGGCCGGATCTATACAAGCCCGACGAAGAGGCCACGCTGCCGGCGGAGGAGCTTCTGAAATTGCAGCAGGGCGGCGACTATGGCTGGCCGGAATGCTACTACGATCCTTTCCGGCGCAAGCTGGTTCTGGCCCCGGAGTACGGAGGCGACGGCGGAAACAAGGTCGGCCCGTGCGCCGACAAGATCGCGCCCATCGCCGCATTTCCGGCGCATTGGGCGCCGGATGGGATGGTGTTCTACGACAAGGATCAATTTCCCAGCCGCTACCGCGGCGGCGTGTTCATCGCATTTCACGGGTCGTGGAATCGGGCGCCGTATCCGCAAAGCGGCTACAACGTGGTGTTTCAGTCCCTCGCCGGCGATCGGGCGGGCGAGCATTGCGAAATATTCGCAGACGGATTCGCCGGCGCGAAGAAGTCTCCCGATAAGGCCGCGCATCGACCGACCGGCATCGCGACCGGCCCCGACGGCGCGCTGTATGTATCGGACGATGTCGGCGGACGGATTTATAAAATCGTCTACCGAGGCGGTCCGGGATCCGGTGGCGATCCTAAGATCACCCCCTGCCCAAGTGCGACCGCAGACGCCGGGGACGTGAGCGTCGCGGGAGCGCTGCCGCCCGAGGGCATACACCCCGATGCCGGCGCCGCGGCCGACACGGCCGCTCTGCCCGTTCCTCCGGGAGCGACGCACGCGATGGTGGCCCTCGGCGCACGGATCTATCACGGGCAGGTCGGCGGAGCGGCGTGCACCGGCTGCCATGGATCCGCGGCGACCGGTACCGCCCTGGGTCCGGATTTGACCGATAAGACCTGGCTGTGGAGCGACGGCAGTTATGCCGGTATCGCCAAGACCATCACCGACGGGGTGATGCAACCGAAGCAATTCCGCAGTCCCATGCCTCCCAAGGGCGGAGCGACGCTCAGCGCCGAGCAGGTGTCGGCCGTGGCGGCGTACGTCTGGGCTTTAAGTCATCGCGGCAACTAGTCCGGCCGGCGAGTGCCGCGGACTAGTGCAGCGGTATGAAGCCGCGGGCTTTGAACACCAAGTCGCCCGCCGGGCCTTGAACGTAGGCCACGAACCGGGCCGCGTCGGGCTTGGCCACGCGGGTGAGCGCGATGGGGTACATGATCGGTAGATGGCTGTTGTCCGGAAACACATCGACCACCCGCACGCGCTTGTCGATCAGGGCATCGGTCTCATACACGATGCCGAGCACCGCTTCGCCGCGATCCACCAATGCCAGCGCCGAGCGCACACTGTCCGCGCGCACCAGGCGAGCTTGCACCTCGCTCCACACGCCGAGAGTGGTCAGGGCCTCGCGCGCGTAGCGACCGACAGGAACCCCATCCGGGTCGCCCGTGGCAATATGCCCCTTGCCGAGCGCGGCGGCCAGGGCGAAGTGCGGTTCGATCGTAAGCTTGATCCGGCTGTCCGCGGGAGCGATCAGAACCAGGTGGTTGCGCAACAGGTCGCGCCGCGTGCCCTGCTGGATCAGATTGCGCGCTTGCAGATAGTCCATCCATTCCAAGTCGGCTGAGACGAACACGTCCGCGGGCGCACCGTTTTCGATCTGGCGCGCCAGCGCCGAGCTGGCCGCAAAGGAAAATTTGACGGGAATCGACGTCTCGTTGGTAAATCCGTCCCCGAGCTCCTGCAGCGCATCCGTCAAGGAAGCCGCCGCGAACACGGTAATGGCCGCTTTGTCCGCACCCGCGGCGTCACTCGGCATGGCGAGCGGCGCCAGCCCCAGCAGCAACGCTGCGACGCGCAGCACCCTCATGGCCCGTACTTTCATCGCCCACCTCATAATGCCTTGATTTATTGTACGCTCTGGTGCGCCCCGAAACATTGCAGGTCCCTATGTTCAACCATATATTACCCTCAGATACGTTCCATGCTGGCGTCTGAGGTCTTCATCACCTGCGCGGTCACGGGGTCGGCCGATTCCGTGCGCAAGAATCCCCATGTACCCGTGACTCCCGTGCAAATCGCGGCCTCGGCCCTCGAGGCGCATGCGGCCGGCGCGGCCATCGTCCATCTTCATGTGCGCGACCCCCGGACGGGACAGGCGAGCCGGGATCCGGCGCTGTTCCGCGAAGTGGTGGAGAGAATCAGAAGCCGCAACGATGAGGTGATCCTGAACCTCACCGGAGGCATGGGCGGCGACCTTGTGTTCGGTCCGGAAGAGTCGCCGCTCGCCTTTCGCGCCGGCACCGATTTCGTGGGTCCTCAGGAGCGGATGACGCACATACTCGGCTTGTTGCCGGAGATCGGCAGTCTCGACTGCGGCTCGCTCAATTTCGACGAGCTGCTGTACGGCACGACACCGGGCTTTCTTCGCACCATGGCGCGTGCGTATCAGCAGAAAGGGGTTCGCCCGGAGCTGGAAGTGTTCGAACTGGGCCACATCGAACTCGCGAAGCAGCTCATATCCGAAGGCCTGATCGATCAGCCCGCGCTTTTTCAGCTCTGTCTCGGCATCAAGTATGGTGCGCCGGCGTCCGCCGAAGCCATGCAGGCCATGCGCGATGCGCTGCCGGCCGGATCGCTTTGGTCGGCCTTCGGTCTCGGTCGATTGCAAATGCCCATGGCCGCATCGTCGGTACTGCTCGGCGGTAACGTGCGCGTGGGTCTGGAGGACAATCTCTACCTGGACAAGGGCGTTCCGGCCACGAACGCTCAATTGGTCGAGCGAGCCCGCACCATCGTCGAGCTCTTGGGCGTGCGCGTGCTCGGCTCGCGGGAGACTCGCGAACGGCTGGGGTTCCTCGCGCGAGTCGCGAAGACAGCATCCTAGGTGCCGCAAAACGTCTGAAGCACCCGCTCGCCGGGTTGCGGGGGATCTGCATAGGACTCGCGGTTCGTCTGAAATTCATAGGGCCGCGACAGCACGCTCGACATCTCCTCGAAGGGCTCGAAGTCCGCGGATTCGACGGCCGCATGGATGACCGCCTCGATTCGATGATTGCGCGGAATATAGGCGGGATTCACCCGGCGCATGGACAGCGCGCGCTCGAGTGCTCCGAGGGACTCTCGGCTGAGGCGCGCTCGCCATCGCCCCTCCCACTCATCGTAGTCGCGTGGATTCGCGAACGAGTCGCGCAGCCGCGCACTGCCCTCCGCATTCTCCGCCACGTCGCACAGTGCGCGGAAGGACAGAGTGAAATCCGCCTGATTGCGATGCATCGCATCGAGCCAGTCCTCCACCAGCTTGGAATCACCGTCCTCGCGAGTCGACAGCCCGAGTTTGCCGCGAAAACCCGCCAGCAACGCGTCCGCAAAGTGCGTCGAAAATGCCGACACTGCCGCGCCGGCGAGTTCGACCGCGCGCTCAGGCGCCTGGTCGACGAGCGGCAGCAGTGTTTCCGCAAATCGCGCGAGATTCCAGGCGCCGGCGTGAGGCTGATTGCCGTAGGCGTAGCGACCCCGGACGTCGATCGAACTGAACACTGCGGCCGGATCGTAGGCGTCCATGAAGGCGCAGGGGCCAAAATCGATGGTTTCTCCCGAGACGGTCATGTTGTCGGTATTCATCACGCCGTGAATGAAGCCCACGTGCATCCAGCGGGCGATGAGCGCGGCCTGGGCCTGCGTGACGGCCCGCAGCAGCGCAAGATACGGCCCTTCACCACCCTTCGCCTGCGGATAGTGGCGCTCAATCACATAGTCGGCGAGCTGCCGCACCCCGTCGATGTCGCCGCGCGCGGCGAAGTACTGAAACGTACCCACCCGCACCAGGCTCGAGGCCACCCGTGTGACGATCGCTCCCGGCAGCGCGCCGGCCTCCCTGAATACGGGCTCGCCCGTGGCTACCGCTGCGAGCGAGCGCGTCGTGGGTATGCCGAGCGCATGCATGGCCTCGCTCACCAGGTATTCGCGTAGGACCGGGCCGAGCGCCGCGCGCCCATCGCCGCCGCGCGAATAAGGAGTTCGTCCGGAGCCCTTCAATTGAATGTCGAAGGGTGCGCCGGTGCCATCCCGCGCTTCGCCCAGCAGAATGGCGCGGCCGTCGCCCAGCTGCGGTACGAATTGGCCGAACTGATGGCCCGCATAGGCCATCGCAATCGGCTCCAGATCCTTCGGCACGACATTGCCGGAATAAAGCGCGCCCAAGGCCTCGGCGCCGAGGCTCAAGCCCCCTAAGCCAAGCGCTGCCGCCAGCGCGTCATTGAATTTCAGCAGCCGAGGCGCGGCGACCGGCGTCGGATCGATGCGCGCGAAGAAACGCTCCGGCAGCCGGGCATAGCTGCTGCGATTCACAGGCCGAGCGCGTCGAAGGTGCGGTAGGCAAATACCGAGGGTGCGAGGAACCAGGGTTTGCCGCGGTAGTACGGCCGCGCAGGAAACGGCACTCCGTCCAGAGCCGTGCGTCCCTCCTTGAGCCCCAGCATCTGCTGCCCGATGCGCCTGCCGAAGTACGGTGCCAGCGGCACTCCCTGGCCGCAATATCCCATGCAATAGTGGACGCCGTCGTGTTGTCCGAGGTGCGGCAGGGTATCGAAGGTGTACGCGACCCACCCCACCCAGGCGTGGCTCACGGGCACCGCCCTCAATTGCGGCAAGATCCGCTCCATCATTCGCCGCAGGCGCGGCACGCATGTCAGCGGGTCTTGCTCGGCGAGAGCGGCCCGGCCGCCGAATATGATTCGTTCGCCGTCCGCCGACGGCCTGAAATACACCACCACTCGCCGCGAATCGACAATGTTGCGTCCGCGAGGTATCAGTTCGCGCACGCGGTCCACGCCCAAGGGAGCGGTCGCGATCTGATAGCTGCCGATGGGAATGACGCGCCGCCTCGCCCAAGGTGAGAGAGGGCCGGAATATCCATTGGTCGCCAGGAGCACCTGACGCGCCCGCACCATGCCGCGCGCCGTCGACACCTCGAATCCATCTCCGGTCGGCTGAATGGCGTTGACCGGGCAGCGATACACCACCGCTGCGCCGCTGTCCGTCGCGCGCCTCAGCAGCGCCAGCAGCAGCCGTGTGGGATCGACCGACGCATCGTCCGGATACACGCAGCCGCCGTGGTAGAAGTCGCTGGCGATTTCGCGATGCTGATCCGCTTTGGCGACGATCTCGATCCTCTGTTCCAGTCCGTTGGGTTGATTCTCCGCTTCC
Organism: Steroidobacteraceae bacterium; assembly: GCA_049793535.1. Classification (GTDB taxonomy): domain Bacteria; phylum Pseudomonadota; class Gammaproteobacteria; order Steroidobacterales; family Steroidobacteraceae; genus Bog-1198. Next base: position 7,436 of record JBARBX010000666.1, read on the forward strand.
CGCGCCATCGCGGCGAAGTGCCGCGCCGTATGCGCGCCGAAAAAGCATCCATCCTCGCGCCACCCGCAGTCGATCTCCTGCGTGGCGAGCGAACGTAGATACGCCACGGCGTCGAGCCCCTCCCGGCAAATCCCGAATGCCATGTCCGCGCCGAATCTCTCGCGCAAAGAATGGAACGTGGGCTTGATGCTGTAGGCGACTTGACCGCCGTTGCGGCTGGAGCAACCGCTGCCGACGGCGCCGGCGTCGAGCACCAGCGTCGATCGCCCCGCCGCCGCGGTCTCGCGGGCTGCCGACAGGCCCGTGTAACCCGCGCCGACGATGAGCACGTCGGCGCGGCCGGGCAGAGCTTCCGCCGACGGTGGCGCCAGCGGCGCGCCCTCCATCCACAGCGGCGTCGCCGAAATTTCATTGGGCATCCGGACAACTCTCCCGCTGGACCGCGCTTCCAGCCGCGCGCTGCGGCTGCGGGCCGGCACCGCGAGTCGCGAGCCAGGAACCGAGCAGTATGAGTGCGAAGGCCAGAATGCCGCCCACCCCGAGGCGTTCGTGAAGCAGCGAGACTCCAAGCAAGGCGGCGACGGCGGGATTGATGTAGGTGATCACGGCCGCACGGGATGCGCCGGCGTGATTGACGAGATAGAACATCAACACCATGGCCAGTGCGGTGCACAGCACGCCCAAGACCGCCATCGACGCCAGCGCCGTTGCGGACGGCATCCGCACGGGCAGATCCAACGCGGCCGGGATCGCGAGCACGACGCTCGACGCCAGCAGGCTGGCGGTGAGCGGGCCATACGGGTCGAGTCCGCTCAAGTGCCGCTGAATGATGAGAGGGCCGATCGCGTAGCCGAGCGTGGAGACGATCATGCAGGCCACTCCGGCCCAGCCCAGAGGGCCCGAGATCGTTCCGAATCCCAGCAATGCCGCGACGCCGACGAACCCCAGCCCCAATCCCAAGATGCGCCAAAACCCCAGGCGCTCGTGCAACCCGAAGAATCTCTGCATCAGCGCAATCGACAACGGCACCATGGCGATGAGCATGCCGGTCACCGATGAGCTGATCCAGCGCTCGCCGATGGAAATCAGCGAAAACGGAATGACGAACTCCGCCATCGCGAACGCAAAGATCGCGATCTTATGCTTTCCCAAGGATTGCAGCGCGCCGCGGTGCCACGCGATCGGCACCAGCACCAAGGCGGCGAGCGTCACTCGGCCGAACGCCACCGTCAGGGGCGGGATCTCCACGACGGCCAGTTTGATGAAAAAATACGGCAGGCCCCAGATGATGCTCAGCGCCGCAAAAGCTCCCCACGTTCGCCAACTCACGCTCACCCCTTTTGCATCGCTGCGCCGTTGCCAACAGCCGACAATGCTACCAGGGATTGCAGCGTCCGCTAGGAGTCCCCCGCTTCCATGGTCAATTCGGCCCGCAGACTCACTGCATCGCGCGCGGCCGTCGCCACGGCGAGCACGCGATTTGCGCGGCGGAAGGATATGCTGAAGTCGTGTGCGGCGAACGATCCGTCCACGTCGGCCGCATCCCATTGTTCGGCGTGGCCCACATAGTTGACGGTGAGGTCGTAGTGCTGGCTCCAGAAGAACGGAACTGCATCGAACTTCTCTCGGGCTCCCAGCATGTTCATCGCCGCGAGCTGTCCCTGGCGCTCCGCGACCACCCAGTGCTCGACTCGGATTCGTTCGCCGGTGTGTGTGTCCGGCCACCTCGCGATGTCGCCTGCGGCGTACACGCCCGCGGCGCCGGTTTCCAGATACTCGTTCACGACCACCCCGCGATCGATATTCAGGCCGGCCTTCTCCGCCAGGGCGATGGAGGGCCGCACTCCCGCGCCCAATACCAGAAAATCCGCGTCGATGACCGAACCGTCGCGCAGCGTGACCCGGCGCCCGTCCACGCGGCCGACAGCATTCTCCAAATGGAATCGCACGCCGTGCGACGCGTGCAGCGCTTGAATGAAGCGCCCCGCCGGTTCGCCGAGAATGCGCGCCATCGGCACCTTTTCCGGGCCGACCACGTGAACCTCGATGCCTCGCACGCGCAGTGAAGCGGCCGCTTCCAGGCCGATGAAGCTCGCGCCCACGACGACCACGCTGCGGGCGGCGGCGGCCTTTGCAACAATGGCCCGGCTGTCCGCAAAGGTGCGTAGATAGCACACCTGATCGGCGGCGGCGCCGGGAATGTCCAGCCGCACGGGCTCGGCCCCCGTCGCCAGCAGCAGTGCGTCGAAATCGAATTGCCTGCCGCCTTCGATCTCGACGCGACGGCGCGCGACGTCGACCGCGTTCACACGCGATTCGAGCACCAGTTCGATCTGCCGCTCGGTATAGAACTCCGCCGGCCGCAGCGGAATCCACTCGGGAGGCGCGGTTCCGGCGAGAAAATCCTTGGACAAATTCGGGCGATCGCACGGTGGCGATTCATCCGCGCTGATCATGGTCAGCTCGCCTTCATAGCCGCGGCGGCGCAAGACATCCGCGGCGGACAATCCTGCGGCTCCGCCGCCGACGATCACCACCCTGTGCATGGCGGTTGGGCTGCGGCGCGATGCTGCCGATGGCGAAACGCCGTTCGCCGAGGTGCCCGCTGCCGCGGCGCTCGACTTCTCGCGCGCGAACACCAAGTCGCCGATGCGCTCGACTCGCCAGCAAGCGATGGGATCCAGGGCGGGAGCCCGCAGCGCCTCCCCCGTACGCAGACTGAAGCACGCGTGATGCAGCGGACAGCGCAGTGTATCGCCCACGATCAGGCCCTGCGCGAGCGGTCCGTGGTAGTGACTGCAGAACGCGCCGACGGCGTACCATTCATCGCCGCGACGAACAAGCACCGCATCCTCGCCGCCGACGCTGCCGGACAACAGCCCACCGTCGGCTACGGCGCCGAAGGGCACGCCCGTCACGAAATCCGGCTTTGGCGCGGCGTCCATGCGGCAAGTATACCCTCGGGATTTCCCGGCGTGGGCCGTTGTGAAACAATGCCCGGCATGCACAATCCGCGGCCTTCGGTGCGGCTCGACACCAGTTTCGAATTACTCTTGCAGCGCGCCACCGCGACCCGCGCGGCGAGCGTTCTGGCCACCGTGGTGGCGACGGCCGGATCGACCTACCGCAAACCTGGCGCGCGCATGCTGATCATGGGCGACGGCAGCTACCTGGGATTGTTGAGCGGCGGCTGCCTCGAGGCCGATCTCAAGCTGCATGCTCAGGAAGTGCTGAACAGCGGAGTAGCGCGCGCCGTTGAATACGACATGCGCGGTCCGGATGATATTTTGTTCGGCATCGGCGCAGGCTGTGAGGGCGCCATGCGCGTGCTGCTCGAGCGGGCGGGCGCGGGCAGCACTGCTGCTGCGGCTCTCGAGTCGGCCGGCGCGAGTTCGCGCGCCGGTACCCCCACGGCGCTCGTGTCGCTTCACGATTCCGCGGACCTGCCGCTCGGCACCTACGAGGCCGCTCCGCCCCTGCCGTCCGCGATGATTCAAGCCGCCGCGCAATCGGTCCGCGACGGCACATCGCGCGGCGCGGATTGGCAAGAAGACGGACAGCGCACGCGGGCATTCGTGCAATTCCTCGCGCCGCCTCCCCATCTGCTGATTTGCGGGGCCGCGCCGGATGCGCAGCCGGTGGCGGGCGCCGCCCGCGCTCTGGGCTGGCGCGTCACGGTGGTCGATCATCGCCCGGCGTACGCCGTGGCCGCCGACTTTCCCGGCGCCCTCGTCCTGCTCTGCGATCCCGGGTCGCTGCGCGAAAGGGTCGCGCTCGAGCAATGCCATGCCGCCGTGGTCATGAGTCATCACTTGCTCTCGGATGCATCGTACCTGCGCGAACTGGCGCAGGCAGGCGTTCCCGCCTACGTCGGATTGTTGGGTCCTGAAGCGCGCCGCGCGCGGCTCGCTCAGGAACTGGGGCCGGCGGCGGAGCAGCTCGAATCCAGGCTGCGCGGTCCGGTCGGCTTCGACATCGGCGCCGTGACGCCCGAGGGCATTGCACTCGCCATCGTGGCGCAGATTCATGCATGGCTGGCCGGGCGTGGCGGCGAAGCGTAAACTTACCGCATCGCGCTGGTACCCATAACATACCGACAATCCAGTAGCGGTATTTGCTTCGTGATTGTGTAGGCAAGCGGGGAAACGGCCATGTTCAAATTATTGACCTCTCTCATCGTGGGCTTGAGCGCCGCACTGCTGTGCGCCTGCGGGTCGAGCACCGGAACTGCGGCAGTTTCCAGTTCCGAGGCTCACGGAACGCTGGCGGTGGATCCACCGTTTCGCATCGCCTCCCTGGACGCCGCCGATTTTCAGGCGGAGCTGGCGGGAACGAGCAGTGGCGCGCAATTGCTGCAGATCACCGGCAACCCCAGTTGCGGCGTGGACTTTTACTACGTCAAATTCTGGACCCTCGGCGGCGCGGGCGAGACC
>JBARBX010000667.1:0-2079 GCA_049793535.1 Steroidobacteraceae bacterium
GCGGTGAATTGTAGCTTGGCGGCGGGCTGTAGCTTGGCGGCGGGCTGTAGCTCGGGGGCGGCGCGCCGTAGCTCGAAGACGGGCTGGGAGGCTGCGGCGCGGGCGCCGCTTTGGGCGTCTGGCCGAAACGCGTCATGCTGGTGCGTTCCCAGTCATCCGGAATGAAATTTCCGCCGACGGGTTGAGGCGGCTCGTTGATGGTGGGGGCACGGTAGTGGTCCGACAGCACCGAACCATGCGTCAGGACGGAAGACTGCGGCGAGGGTGCGCGGGTCTTGGGACTCAATGATTGAAAGTTGTCGAGGGGATCGAGGTTTTGGGAATCCAAGTCGTCCAGAATCGATCCGCTCTTTGCGGGCCGGCGCGAGCCGGTGATGGGGTCGAGCGGCACTTGCGGCGGCGCCGGCACGGCAACCCGATCGACCGTCGGTGCGCTGCGGCTGACCCTGACCGTCAGTTCGTACTCATCAATGTACAGGCGGTCCCCGTCGCGCAGGGGGAAGGGTTCATTGATGGGCAGATCGACGTCCGGACGATTGACGGAGACTCGATTCTGGCCGCGTTTCTCGATAAAGAAGAGACCGCTCATGAATCTCACGACCGCGTGGATGCTGTGCACGTACTGGTCCGGAATCACCCACTCGTTGTCGGCTGCGCGCCCAATGCGCCCGCCCTCGATGCCGAAGGTCTGCAGGCGCTGCGAACCGAATTTGGCGGCCTGCGGACTGGTGATTTCGAGCGTCAGAAACATGAGGATCCGCGGTGTCCGGTACTTTAGCCGATCATGACGGTCGGACAGCCAATCATGATGGCACCACCATGCGCTGTCGAGTCGCCCAGGCGTGCCGCGGGTTTGCCGCCGATGAGCACCGTGGGCGAGCCCATGATGATCACATCCGGCGGACCGACGCACATGCATTGATCGCCCAAAGTGGCCGCCGGCACACCGCCGATCAGTACCGTCGGCGCCCCCGGAGGCAGTATCGGTCCGCCCACATGGGGAATGGGCGGCACACCCGGGGTTATCATCGGGCAGACATGGTTATCGCCCATGCGAGCCGCCGGCATCATGTGCGCACTGCCCCGGAGGCGCCCGCCGAGGATTCGCTGCGCGCAAATACCGTGAGCGCGCGTTCGATCCAGACGCCGAGGCGGGTGCCGAAAGCGCCCGGATCGCGCGCTGCCAGCAGACAGATGGCCGCAAAACAGGCATCCGCCGTCAGGTGGTCCGCGGGGGGCACCGCGGCATACCCCGGCGGCGTGAGACTGCCGCTGCTGAAGGCCGCCGCGGCGGCAAGCCAGGCGCCGGCGGTGTCGAAATTGCCGGCTTCGGCCTGCGCGAAAGCGGCTTGCCGCGTCCGTTCGTCGCCCTCGGTGACCCAAGCCTCGGCGCTTTGCAGGCAGAGCTGCTCGGCTGGCGGCAATGGCTCGCGCTCGCCGTCTCCCTTGAAGCACTCGCAGCACCAGGCCACCGCATAGCGCTTGGGCAAGGCGCGCAGCAAAATTCTCGCGGCATCGATGTGCAGGCGCTTCTCGCCAAGCAGGCGCAGCAGATCGTGCAGGTTTCGCGCTTTGTCGGCGTGTTCACGCGCGGCATCGCTCACGGCCAGTGCGTCGATGAATGGCGCGGGCGCGGTGGTCGAGGTGGGACTGAGGCTGGGAAGCATTGTGACCTTACCCGATCATCGTGACGCCGCCCTTGAGCTTGGCCATGGCATCGCCGCTCAATTCAAGCATCGTTCCCTGCACCGTGGTCTTGGTACCCTTGACTTGAACCTGCACATCCGAGGACATGTCCAACTTGGTGCTGCCGGCGATCTTGACTTCCATGCCGCTCACCTCGACTTTGGAGGTTCCCGACAGGGTGATCTTGTCGCCGCTGATCTGGATAGTTCCATCTTTCTTCATGACGATCGACGATTGTCCGCTCGTCAGCGTGATTTGATCACCCGCGGTGAGCTTGTAGATTTTGCTGACGTCGTTGGTGTCGTTGTCGCCGATCGTGGTATCGCGTTTCTGGCTGACATCGCGTTTCTCGTTGTTGGTGACCTTGGTCGTCAGGTCGTGCTTGATGGTGTT
>JBARBX010000668.1:0-7437 GCA_049793535.1 Steroidobacteraceae bacterium
ATCTTTTGTCGGTGAAGAAACTCTCCGGCAAGTCGCCGATGTGCAAGAAGCCGGTATCGCCGATCCTGGCGGAAGTGGAGTTCACCGCCTCCTCGACCTGGCAGTCGACCCTGTCGATCGAGCTGCCCGAAGGCTACAAACAGATGGATCTCACCGAAAAAGAGCGCTTCGACGGCACGCGCCTGCGCGCCGTGAACAAATCCAAGGATGTCTATATCTATGTGCAGTCATGGGACCGGCGCAGGACCGTGCAGTTGTTCGATCTGTATGTGGATGCCGAGAAGCGCGATTGGGCGACTCGCGGCGTCAAGACCAAGCAAACGGACACGGAAAAGCTCGTGATCCACGGCGCGAAGGCCCAGCGCTGGGAAACCGAAATTCCGGGGTCGGGCTTTCTTGCACCCAGTTACACTCATGTCACCACCGATCTGCTCGGGCGGTCGGAGGTGGTCTACATCGACGTCATGATACTGACCAGAAAAATCTCCGCATTGCGCGAGGAGATCCAGAATATCGGCGAAAGCCTCACCGGCCTGGTCAATGAAGACCCGGCCGATGCGGCAACGCCGCCGCTGGCTGCACCGGCCGAGGTCGCGGCGCCCGCGGGTACGACCTAGGCATCGCCACGGAGCAATACCATGCCCCAGTGCCACGGACAGCCGGGGAGCATGGGGTCGCGCAGCCATTTAAAGCCCGCCTCTTCGGCCCACCGGCGGCATTGCTCCGGGCGCGGACGGATGTCGAGGGGCGGGCCCCGCGGTGTGCCCGCCGCATAGTTCCAATGAATCAATGCGACCGAACCGCCGGGGCGAAGGACCCGACGGGCCTCCAGCAACAGGCGCAAAGGCTCCTCGATGTGCAAGATGTTGAACAACAGCGCGAGGCTCGCTGACTGCGGCTGCCGCCCGCAGCCGTCGCTGACAAAGTCTCTGTGCTCGACCACGACATTCGTCAAGCCGGCCTTGGCAGCACGCGCCGAAGCCGCCGCCACCATGGCCGGGTCGATATCGAGGGCATGGACGGTGCCGGTCACTCTTTGTGCGGCCGGCACCGTGAAAGTCCCATAACCGCAACCGAACTCGATCGCATCGCCCGTTACGCGCCGGCCAACGAGGGCGTCAAGGATCCCCGGAGGATCGAAGTACGATTCCCACTGTTCGGCTGCCGGCATGCCGCTGTCCCGACCCTTCGCCACCCTCGTGCTTCTCCATCCGCGAATGCGATGGAATGTTAGCGCGAATCGCCTTTGCCATGAGGAGGTTCAATCTTGGTGGTGTACTTGATTCGTTCCATCGAGAACAGAGCGCTCACATCGGCGAGTCCGGGCACCTTTGTGATGAGTTCCTTGTATACGCGGTCGTATTCCGCAATGTCGGCCACGATGACCTTGAGCATGTAGTCGATATCGCCGCCCATCCGGTGGCATTCCGCAATCTCCGCGATCGAGCGAATCGCGGCTGCAAAGCGTTTCACCCATTCGGGCGTATGCTCGCGGATCTTGATCCGCACGAAGACCGTCACGTTGAGCCCGACCTTTTCGGGATCCAGAACGGCAACGCGAGCGCGAATGATGCCCTCGGACTCCATTCGCTTGATGCGCCGCCAGCAGGGATTGACCGACAGTCCGACACGGGCCGCGACATCCTGCAGCGGCAGGGAGGCATCGTCCTGCAGCAAGGACAAGAGCTTGCGATCTATCGAGTCCATTGTTGACTAATAGCATAAAATTCTACTTTATTGAACATTTGCAGAAATATATGGAAGCCTTTTCTATGTAAATAGATTTAATCTCGAGTCTGGCCAACTCCAAATGGGGCGTTTCCATGTCCTTCTTCCGCAGCCTGTTCATCGAACACCCCGCATCGGTCGACGAAACATATCTCCAGCATTTCAGCAGTGCCCTGGGTTTCGGGGCGAAGATGATCGTCGCCGGCGTTGCCTGCATGGTGCACGGCATACTGCCGGCCGTATTCGTGACTCGAGGCAGCGACACCATCCGCTCGCTCCATGAACGAATGGTGGTGAAACGGCGCGAGAACAGCCGAGGCGCGCTGGTTTTGTGATTGCTCCGCCTCTCTAGTTACATGCCGCTGCGCCTCTCTACGTCGCTGGCCGTCATCGCCTGTGCGTTTTTCGGTCCCTGGTTTGCGCAGTACGCCGGGACGGTACTGCTCGGCAACTCCAAATCGCCCTTCAGCGCGGTCATGGGAGCGATTCTCGCCGGCATGGTGATCGGCAACCTCTGGCCGAAGCTCGCCGGCGACGGCGCGGTGCTGAAGTCCTGCACGGTCTTGGTGCTGCGCATCGGCATCGTGCTGCTCGGGCTGCGACTGAGCCTGGCCGCGGCAATCGGCCTCGGATTCCATGCATTGCCGATCGTCTTGATTTGTATATCGTCGGCACTGTTGCTCGTGACAGTCGCCAGCCGGGCCATGGCAATGAGCCCGCAGCTTGCCGCCCTGATTGCCGTCGGCACGAGCATTTGCGGCGTGACCGCCATCGTGGCAATGGCTCCGGTCATTCGTGCCCGGGAGGCGGAAGTCAGCTATGCGGTGGGGTGCATTGCACTGTTTGGCCTGGTCGCCATGTTCGTGCATCCAATGATTGCGCACGCACTATTTGCAACCGAGCCGCAGCTCGCCGGCGTATTTCTGGGAACCGCCGTGCACGACACGTCGCAGGTGGTCGGTGCCGGCCTGATGTACCAGGATCAATACTCGGCAGGCGGGGTTCTGGAAGCAGCGACGGTTACCAAGCTCGTGCGCAACTTGATGATGGCCGCCGTGATTCCTCTGGTCGCCGTGTTATTTCAAGGCGGCGCCCGGCAGGAGCAGGCCGCCGCGACGAGCCGTCGATTGCCGGCGGTACCCGGATTCGTGCTCTGGTTCATCGCGATGTGCGCGCTGCGCAGTGCCGTCGATTTCTGCGAGCCTTCGTTCGGCCAATTGGCAAAGAATCTATGGATATCGATCGTCGGCGACGCCCAACGCCTAAGTGAGCTTTGCCTCACGGTGTCGATGGCCGCGGTCGGCCTGCAAACGCGCATCGGCGCCTTTCGTCAGATCGGGTTCCGGCCGCTGCTCCTGGCGATGTTGACCGCCGCAGTCGTGGGCGGGGTGAGTTTGTTGTCCATTCGATTGATTCTCGAAACGGCATAGACTACGAGGGCAGAACAATCGAGGGAGGTGCCCGTGAATTCCAACAAGCTACAGCCGAGTCGCCGCGACCTGCTGAGAGCCCTGGGGGCGGTGGCCACAACGATGGTGACGGCGCACGCGGGCGCGGCGCCGGCGGCCGGGCTGGTCACGCTGCCGTTTCAGAACGGCGAGCGGGAGCTCCTCGCCTTCCCGCAGAAGCGGCCCCTGATCGTTCTCACGAACCGGCCACCCCAGCTCGAGACGCCCTTCTCGGTATTCAATGAGGGCCCGTTGACTCCCAACGATGCCTTCTTCGTCCGCTATCACTGGAGCGGCATCCCCACCTCCGTCGATGCCCGGTCCTACCGGCTGCGCGTATCCGGCAAGGTGGACGTTCCGCTGCAGCTCTCGCTGAATGAGTTGAAGCGGATTGCCGAGCCGTTGGAGTTCGTCGCCGTCAATCAATGTTCGGGCAACGGCCGCGGCTACTTCAACCCGCGCGTCAACGGCGGGCAGCTGTCGAACGGAGCGATGGGCAATGCACGCTGGACGGGAGTACCGCTGAAGAAAGTCCTCGAAAAAGCCGGCATACAGGCAGGAGCGGTGCAGGTGACCTTCGGCGGACTGGATCGGCCGCCGCTCGAATCGAGCCCGGGCTTCGTCAAGGCATTGGCGATCGAGCACGCGCTCGATGGCGAAGTCATGCTGGCATGGGCGATGAACGGGGAAGATCTGCCGATGTTGAACGGCTATCCGCTGCGTCTGGTCGTGCCCGGATACTATGGAACCTATTGGGTCAAGCACGTATCCGACATCAACGTTCTCGACCAGGTATACGACGGCTTCTGGATGAGCCGCGCCTATCGCATCCCGGATAACCCTTGTGCCTGCGTGGAACCCGGCACGGCCCCCACGGCGACGATTCCCATCAACCGCTTCAATGTCCGTTCTTTCGTGACCAGTCTCGCCGAAGGAGCAAAGGTACCCGTCGGCTCCAGCACCACGGTGCGGGGTATTGCGTTCGACGGCGGCCACGGCATCTCCGAGGTTGCTTTTTCGGCCGACGGCGGCCGCTCATGGAGCGATGCGCGTTTGGGTCGGGACCTCGGCAAGTACTCCTTTCGGACTTGGGCGGCGCGATTCAAGCCTGCGACGCGCGGGCGCTACTCGCTCAAAGTGCGCGCGGTCAATCGCATGGGTGAAAGCCAGCCGATGAGTGCGACATGGAACCCCGCCGGCTATATGCGCAACGTCGTGGAAACCACGACGGTGTCCGCGGTATGAAAATCGTGCTTCTCGGGCTGATCCTTGCATTGCCCACGGCGTCGGCGCTGGAAATCACGCTGCCGCCGGAAACCGCCCGCTTCAAGCCCAGCGATTTGCCGGGGTATGCACTCGTGCAGCGCGACTGCCTGGTTTGTCATTCCGCCCAATACGTGCAATCCCAGCCGCCCTCAATGCCGCGCAGCTACTGGGAAGCCACCGTCAAGAAGATGAAAAAACCCTTTGGCGCTCCATTCGCGGACGAGGATATTCCGACAATCGTGGATTACCTGGTCAAGACTTACGGCACCGAGTGAACGGCCGTCGGCGCGGCCGTTCGCTCATTTGAACCACATTCGGGCTTCAATTCCGGCCGTCCTCGGTTGATTGATCACGAAATGCGGCTGGCCGGGAATTTCCGCCCCGATCATGATGGCGTCCGCCAGGTTTGCGTGCTCGTTGGTGAGATTCTTGACGAACAGGGCGACCTCGTAGCGCTCGCTGCGTCCGCCGAGCCGGAAATCTCCGATGTTGTAAGCCGGCCGATAAAGCGGGGCCACTTGGGTATTGACGGTATAGCTTCCGCTGACATGGCTGTAGTCGAGGCGGGTAAATCCGCTCCAGCCCGCAGTCAGATGCCGCTCGTACTCGGCGTTGCTCGCGATGGTGATCTCCGGTACGTCGTAGACGGGGCTGCCCACCGGTTGCGTGGTGCCGGCTCCTTGCTGAGTAATACGGGCGTCCGTGTAACCGACTCCGAGGCCGAGCGTGAGCTCCGGAATCGGCCGCCCGCTGAATTCGAGCTCGAAGCCGGTACTGCGCGCGGCGCCCGAATTTCCCGTGACGCCATAACCGCACAGCGGGAGTGAAATCTGTTGCTGAATGTTGCTCCAGTCGATCAGGAAGCCTGCGCCGTTCAGGGTGAACCGATGCTCCGCGAAGCTCGACTTGAAGCCGAGCTCATAGCTCCAGAGATCGTCGGATTTGAAGGTGGCCACCTGGGCGGCGGTCAAGCCGACGTTGGCGAGATCCTGGTCGCATCCTATCGGGGGCGGCCCCGCAGGCAGCGCGATGTTGTTGCCCCCCTCGCGAAAGCCCTTGGCCCCGCTCGCGTACACCAGGAGATCGGGGGTCACCTTGTATTCCAACAGATACCGCGGGGTGAAGCCGCTCTCGGTGGTCGACGGCGCGAGATAGGTGCTCGGGGTGAAGCCATAGAACGCCCCGTTCGTGAACTGGTGGAATGTTGCGGTGTCGCGAAACCAACGCACTCCCGCCGTTGCCTTGAGGTCCGGCAGTATGTCGTAGGAGACGTCCCCGAATACGGCCTCCTCCGTGGCTTCTCGCGAGTCGATGAAGGACAGAATGAGATCGTTCGGGGATCCCGTGGCCGCGGCGAATCCCGGGGTGTTCCACTCGTAGTCTCGCGGGCGCGTGCTGTCCGAGTAGAAGGCCCCCAATATCGTCTGCAAGGGCCCGGAGAATGTGGACGCGAAGCGCAGTTCCTGCACGAACCGCCGCAGATCGATCTCGCGCGTAATGGGTGATGCAAGCGGATTCGTAAAGCCGAAGGCATACGACGTAAAGTCGGTATCGTCCTCGGTCTCGAACGTCTTGCGATCGAAGTAAGCGGTCGAGGAGACAAAGGTGCCGAACGGCGCCGTATAGTTCATGGTGAGGCTGTCGAGCCACCACTTGTCCGTGCCCCCTTCCTGGACGTCGAAAATTTGCCGCTGCAGGAGATTATTGGCATTGCCGAGTGCATAGGGAACCCCGTCCTCAACCGTCTCCTGATACATGACTCGCGGGGTGATCGCGAGTCCGTCCATGGGCTCCCATCTGAGGGCGATCTGGCCGCCGTAGTACTCCATGCTGCCGAGGTCGTGGAGAGTCGATGTCGGCGGCGCCGACTCAGGCCCCAAGCCCTTGTCGAAATACCCGCTGTCGAACTGGTAGAACCCGCTCGCCCGCACGGCGAGGACGTTATCGATGAGCGGCAGGTTGACGTCGCCCTCCGTGATCCCGTTCAGGGAGCCGTGTTCGGTGCCGGAGGTGCCCACATGCATTTGTCCGCTGAACTCGGTGGCGGTGGGCTGCGCGGTGATGATGCGCACCGTGCCGCCCATCGACTCCGCGCCGTAGAGGGTGCCTTGCGGGCCGCGCAGCACTTCGATGCGCGCCACATCGACGATGTGCGGATCGAGAGTCTCGAGCACCGGCGTGTCGTCGATGTAGAAACCGGTGGTATTCGCACCCTGGATCCCGCGCAGCGCGACGCCGCGGGCCGCGAGCGAGCCATCCGCCGCGCCGATCGCGAAAGACAGGTTCGGAATGGAGTTCCCATAGTCGAAGAACTGCTCCACCCCTTTCGACTCCAGTTGTTGCGCCGTCAACGCGGTGATGCTGAGACCGACGTTCTGCAGGTCTTCGGAACGCTTGGTCGCAGTGACCACGATTTCCTGGAGCGCGTCGCCGCCCCCACCGGCCGCGGCGGTATCCGCGCCGGCCATCTCCGCTTTCACCTGCGCGGCGCCGAGCGCTGCGACGGCCAGGGTCAAGGTCATCGTGCTTGGCACGGCAATTCGATTTATCCCCACCCCGATTCTCCCGGTTGCATCATTACGCGTTCGCGCGACAAGGGCGCGATCATTCGTTCGGCAACGTCAGTCGATATTAGGCAGTTTGGCCGGGCGCAAAGAATGCAACTCGACGGAAAAAGCATGTGTTCGGACGTTTCCGCCGCGAACCGCCCGATCCGCGCCGCGCACCGTAATGCGCGTGGTGCGCGCCATATCGGTGCGGCGAAAACGCCGGCGTGGCTACTGTTATCCGACGCTAGCGGGCTTTGACCTTGGCGAGGAACTGCAATACATGGTGCCACGCGTCGTACGAACCTTCGCAGTTGGAGTTCGGCAGCCCACCCGTAGCCTCGAAGTCCTTGGCGACGGGATGGAAGATGAAGGAGGATAGCGGGCCGCCGCTGCCGACGCGCGAGACCATGTGACCGGCGCCGGGATAGATGTGAAGTTCAACCCGG
>JBARBX010000669.1:0-2981 GCA_049793535.1 Steroidobacteraceae bacterium
GGCTGGAGTCGATATCGACGCCGGCGAAGAACTCGTCGAGCGAATCAAGCCCCATGTCCGACGTTCCATGCGTCGCGAAGTGCTGGGCGGCATCGGCGGTTTCGGTGCGTTGGTCGAAGTGCCGCTCGATCGCTATCGCAGGCCCGTGCTCGTGTCGGGCACCGACGGCGTCGGCACCAAGCTGCGCCTCGCGATCGACGCGCGGCGCCACGACACCGTGGGCATCGATCTGGTCGCAATGTGCGTCAACGACGTAGTCGTCCAGGGTGCCGAGCCCCTGTTCTTTCTCGATTACTTCGCGACCGGCAAACTCGACGTGGGGGTGGGCGAGCGTCTCATCGCAGGCATCGTCGAGGGATGCGTGCAAGCCGGCTGTGCGCTGGTGGGCGGAGAGACGGCCGAAATGCCGGGCATGTATCACGGCGAAGACTACGACCTGGCGGGCTTCTGCGTCGGCATCGTGGAGAAGGACTCCATCATCGACGGCTCGGCCACCCGTGCCGGCGACGTGGTGCTGGGGCTGCCCTCCTCCGGACCCCACTCCAACGGCTTCTCGCTGATCAGAAAGATTCTCGCGGTGGCCGGCGCCGACCTGAATGCGCCTTTGGATGGGGCGACGCTGCTCGACCGGCTCATGGCACCGACCCGCATCTACGTGAAGCCCGTGCTCGGTCTCATCGCGCAGCTGCCGGTGCACGGCTTGTCGCACATCACGGGCGGGGGTCTGGTGGAGAATATTCCGCGCGTTCTGCCGGACGGCCTGGAAGTCGTTCTGGAGGGCAAATCCTGGCGCCGCGAACCGGTGTTCGACTGGCTGCAGCGCCAGGGACAGGTCGCCGACGCCGAGATGTACCGCGTGTTCAATTGCGGTATCGGCATGACGATTCATATGCGTGCCGGCAATGCCGACCGCGCCATATCCATCCTGCGCGAGATGGGGCAGGAGGCGCTCGTGATCGGCGAGGTGCGCGCCGGCACTCGCGGTGTCGTCATCGCGTGAGGAGTTCGCCGACGCAGCGACAGGTCGTCATCCTGATTTCGGGACGCGGCAGCAATATGCGTTCTCTGATCGAGCAAAGCCGCGAACCCGGCGCGCCCTATACGGTATGCCGGGTGTTTTCGGACAAGGCCGATGCCGCGGGGCTCGATCTGGCACGGAGTCTCGGTGTTCCCGCCCAAGCGCTGCCCGTGGCCGACACGGATCGTGCGGCCTACGATCGCGCCCTGGCCGCCGCGATCCAAATCTACTCGCCGTCATTGATCGCGCTCGCCGGATTCATGCGTATCTTGTCCGCGCAATTCGTCAGGGACTTTGCCGGAAAGATATTGAACATCCACCCCTCGCTGCTGCCCAAGTACCCGGGCCTGCACACCCACAGGCGCGCTCTGGAGGATCATGAGCCCGAGCACGGCGCAACGGTGCATTTCGTCAACGAACGGCTGGATGGCGGTCCGCGGATCATCCAGGCGCGCATTGCCGTGACGCCGAACGACGACGAGGCGAGCTTGGCGGCGCGTGTGCGGGCTCAGGAACACCGCATCTACCCTGTCGCCGTGCGCTGGTTCTGCGAGGGTCGACTGCGCTACGACGCGGATTGTGCGTGGCTCGACGGCAAGCTGCTGCGCGAACCTGTGCAGTTCACCGGCACCGAACCATAAGAGGCCCCATGAACGTTCGAGGACTCACAGCGCTGTCGCTGGCGATCGTGGCGGGCCCTACGGCGGGGGCACAGACTCCGTCCGCAGCCGATCCCGGCATCGCGCCTTTTTCCGCCCACTACCTGGCGGACTGGAAAAGCATCAACGTGGGCACCAGCGACCTCGAACTCAAGCAGGACGCAGAGCCCGGCCACTACCTCTACACATGGACGATCACGGCGCGCGGCATCTTCCGGCTGTACCGCGACGAAGTGACTCAAAAGAGCTGGCTCAGCATCATTGCCAATCACGCTCGCCCGGACAAGTACCGTGCCGAGGACGGCAAGTCCAGCGTCAATCTGGATTTCGACTGGGATGCCGGAAGAGTGCGCGGCACCTCGGAAGATAAATCGGTCGACTTGGCGCTCAAGGTTGGGATCCAGGACGTGATGTCCATCCAGGTCGAAGTGATGCTCGATCTGAAAAATGGCAATCTGCCGAAGACCTTCCAGATCATCGACAAAGACACCCCCAAGGATTTTATCTACACCCAGGAAGGGACGGCCAATATCAGAACCGCCCTGGGGCAACTCGACACCGTCATTGTCGCAAGCCGGCAGGCCGGAAACAATCGCGTGCTGCGGATGTGGTTTGCGCCGTCCCTGGGATTCGTGCCGGTTCAGGCGCAGCGGACGCGCGACGGCAAATTGGAGTTTGCCATGCGCATCCAGACGCTGAAGCGCTAGCCGGCCCGTCGGCCGCCAATCAGCGCGATCGCCGATCAAGCTTTCGGCAGTGTAACGCCGCGCTGACCCTGGTACTTGCCGCCGCGATCCGCGTACGAGGTCTCGCAGACCTCGTCGGATTCGAAGAACAGCATTTGCGCCACGCCCTCGTTGGCGTAGATCTTCGCCGGCAGCGGTGTGGTGTTGGAGAACTCCAGAGTGACGTGCCCTTCCCACTCCGGTTCCAAAGGCGTTACGTTGCATATTATGCCGCAGCGCGCGTATGTACTTTTTCCGAGACAAACAGTCAATACGCTGCGTGGAATCCTGAAATATTCCACCGTACCCGCGAGTGCAAAAGAGTTCGGCGGAATGATGCACACCGGCCCCTTGAAATCTACAAATGACTTCTCGTCGAAGGCCTTCGGATCGACGATGGTGGAATTGATGTTCGTGAAGATCTTGAAATCGTCCCCGCAGCGCACGTCGTACCCATAGCTCGAGGTGCCGTACGAGACGATCTTGTGGCCGTCGCTCATCCGTACCTGTTCGGGCGCAAACGGCTCGATCATTCCGTGCTCTCGCGCCATCCGTCGGATCCAACGGTCGCTCTTGATG
>JBARBX010000670.1:0-1548 GCA_049793535.1 Steroidobacteraceae bacterium
ATGAAATGTTGTTCATCGTCATTCATCAGGTATCCGAACTGTGGATGAAACTCTGCCTGCACGAGCTCGGCGCCACCGTGGACTGCATTCGGCGCGACGATCTCGGCCCGACTTTCAAGATGCTGGCCCGCGTCTCGACCATCCAGCAGCAGTTGCTGCAGTCGTGGGATGTGCTGGCAACGATCACGCCGTACGACTATTCGGCGTTCCGCAACTCCTTGGGGAAGTCCTCGGGCTTTCAATCGCCGCAGTACCGGATGCTCGAGTTCCTCATCGGCAACAAGAATGCCGATACCATCAAGGTGTTTCGCGGCGAGCCGGCGGTCCATGAGATGCTCGAGCGGGCGCTGAGGGCACCCAGCCTGTACGACGAAGCCCTGCGCCTGCTGAGCCGGCGCGGCCTCGATGTGCCGGCGGAGGCCATCGACCGCGATTTTTCCCTGCCCTACCAGCCCAGCAAGAAGGTGGCGGCGGCATGGCTCAGCGTGTATCACAATTCCGTCAAGGAATGGGACCTGTACGAGCTGGCGGAGCGTCTGGTCGACTTGGACTATAAGTTTCAACTGTGGCGCTTCGCCCACGTCAAGACTGTCGAACGCATCATCGGGCACAAGCGCGGCACGGGCGGCACCGGCGGCGTGTCGTATTTAACCAAGGCGCTGGAGCTCAAATTCTTTCCCGAGCTCTGGACCATCAGAACCTCCATGTAGGCCCAAGTGACGACCATTCAAGATCAATTGCAGAACGTCAATGTGGTATCCAGCGACCTGTTGGCGACGCCCGAGGAGGTCAAGCGCCGGTTGCCGCTGACGGCGCGCGCGGCGCAGACCGTGTTCACGTCGCGGGAGATCGTGCGGGGGATATTGGAGCGCCGCGACCCGCGTCTGTTCGTGGTGGTCGGCCCTTGTTCGATTCATGATGTGGCGGCGGCCCGCGAATATGCATCACGGCTTAAGGAACTGGCTGCGCAAGTCGAATCCTCGCTGCTGCTCATCATGCGCGTGTATTTCGAGAAACCGCGCACCACGGTGGGCTGGAAGGGCCTGATCAACGATCCGGACCTCGATGATTCCTTTCATATCGAGAAGGGAATTCACCTCGCCCGGGAACTGCTGCTGCACGTCGCTGAACTGGGATTGCCCGCGGGCACCGAAGCGCTCGACCCCATCATGCCGCAATATCTGTCCGAGCTCATCACCTGGACCGCCATCGGTGCCCGCACCACCGAGTCGCAGACGCACCGGGAAATGGCGAGCGGACTGTCGACGCCGGTGGGTTTCAAGAACGGCACGGACGGCGCGCTCGCGACTTCGATCAACGCCCTGCAGTCGGTGCGGCACCCGCACCACTTTCTCGGGATCACGCAACAGGGGCAGTCGGCGGTGTTTCGTACGCGCGGCAATGCGCATGCGCACCTGGTGCTGCGCGGCGGCGGCGGCCGCGTGAACTACGACGCGGTGAGCATCGCGCTCGCGGAGCGCCAGCTCGCGCAAGCGAATCTGCCGACCAATATCGTGGTCGATTGCAGTCACGGCAATTCCAACAAGG
>JBARBX010000671.1:0-4088 GCA_049793535.1 Steroidobacteraceae bacterium
CCATACAGATCGAGGATCAGTACCGGCGTGCGATGGTCATCCGCAGCGTTCCCAAATTCATGCAGGCCGTCAATTGGCGTCCGGATGCCACCAGTCTCTATGTTCAAGAAGATGGCCGTCTGGAGAGGATTGCCTATCTGGATCCGCCTGCCGGCGCCCCGCCGCAACCGGTTGCCGTCGGCAACCTCGTCGACTGTTCGGGCAACTACGGCGTGTCTCCCGACGGCCGATGGTTGGCCGTCAGCTGTGCCGAAATGCCGCAGGGCGAGCACCAGGTCTACCTGCTCCCGGCCGGCGGCGGTGAACCGGTTGGCAAGCTCACGCAGGGACCGCAGTCCAGCTTTTTCCATGCCTGGTCTCCGGACAGCCGCACAGTCGCGTTCACGCGCGGCAGCGCATCGAAGGCCGACATCTATACGATCCCCGCAATGGGCGGCGCGGAATCTCGCTTGACGCGCGACACGATCAACGATGCGCCGGATTTCTCACCCGACGGTGAGTTCATTTACTACGACTCATCGCGTTCCGGTTCCACGCAAATTTGGCGCATGCGTCCCGATGGATCGAAGCCGGAGCAAATCACGGACGACGGCCGTCAAAACTCCTCGCCGCATGTGTCGCCCGACGGCAAGAACCTCGCCTTCCTGAGTCAGCCCACGAGCGCGGACTCGGAAGTAGGCGATGCCGCACTCAAGATCATGGCCTTCAACGATGGGCTGATTCGCACCTTGGCCGACTTCCAGGGCAATCGCGGCAGTTTTGCCACCTATAGCTGGGGCGATATCAACCACGTGGCCTTCGTCAGCTATCAGTTGCTTCAGTAGGAGCCGTCGATGAACAGCACGACCCTCATGATTGGGCTTTGCCTGAGCGCCGCAGCCGCATTTGCCGCAGACCTCCCGAGGCCGGCCATTACGGGCGTTTCTCACATTGCGGTGTACTCATCCGACCCCGGCAAGAGCGAACGCTTCTACGTCCACGACCTGGGCGCCGTCAAAGGCAACGATGTTGAAAATGCCGGCGGCGTGCGCTACTACTTTTCGCCCACGCAGTATGTCGAAGTGTTGCCGCTGCCTCGGGAGCACACCATCAACCGGCTGGATCATGTCGCCTTCGCGACGGCCAACGCCGAAAGTTTGCGCGCCTATCTGGCGCAACACAGGGTCGCGGTACCGGGCCAAGTCACCCGCGGCCGCGACGGCAGCGAATGGTTCGACGTCATGGACCCGGAGGACAACCGCATCCAATTCGTACAAGCCCCGGCACACACGCCGGCCGTTCCGCTCAATGCGTTGTCCGGCCACATGATCCACGTGGGCTTCATCATCCATGACCGCGGGCGAGAAGACGGTTTGTTTCGCACGGTGCTGGGCTTCAAGCCCTACTGGTTCGGCGGGATGCGCGACGACTCGCCCACCTGGATTTCGCTGCAAGTTCCGAATGGCGGCGATTGGCTCGAGTACATGATCGTCGGCACTCCCCACGGACGCGGCATACCGGCGGACATGAATCCCGCGGACCTCGGCGTGCTCAATCATTTCTCGCTGGGCGTACCCAGCGCGGAGGCGGCCTACACCTTGCTCTGGAACGGCGATCGGCTCGCGGGCCAGACCAATACCCCGAAGATCGGGCGGGATGCCAAATGGCAGCTCAACCTGCTCGACCCCGACGGCACACGCGCCGAGATCATGGAGCTTCACGCCGTCGGCAAGCCCTGCTGCTCGCCCTTCACCGCGGCGGACCCGCAGGACTAGTGCAGGCAATTTCCCGAGGACTCATGCGCAATAAATTCGCCCCCGCCGTCCTGGCATTGTGCTGTGGACACGGGTCCCTGGCCGCAGATTTGCACGTCAACGGCCTCGACTATCTCGAGGCGCAGGGCTTGAGCGTCCTTGTCTATCAGAATCAGTTTCACGATGTCTTCCGCGACCAGAAGCTGGGCGGCGTCGAGATGATTTTGCACGGCGAGCGCATCGCCACCGATGGCGAGGTGCGCTTGCTGCCCGCGCCGGAACAATGGGACGCGGTACCGAAATTCATCCGGCGCGAACATGGCGCGGCCGCTGATCAACTGATTGCCTACTCCGGCTATCCGGATCTGAACGTAAGCTATCGCATCGAAGTCACCGCCGAGGGTGAAGGGTTCCGGATTGCGGTGCATCTGGATCGCGCGTTGCCGGCCGATCTGGTCGGCAAGGCGGGTTTCAATCTCGACTTCCTACCCACCGCCTATTTCGGCAAGAGCTATTTGTTCGACAGCTCACCGGGCATTTTCCCGCGCCACCCCGGCGGTCCCATGGAACGCGGTGCCGGCGTGGCGGAACCCAAGCCCCTCGGGTCGGGGCATCGGCTGGTACTGGCTCCCGAAGATCCCCTGACGCGTGTCTCGATCGCCTCGGACGACGGTCCGCTCTCGCTCTTCGACGCCCGCGATCGGGCCCAAAATGGCTGGTTCGTGGTGCGCGGCCTCATTCCGGCCGGCCGCACTGACAACGCCTTGGTGTGGCACGTTCGGCCGAATGTCATCCCGAATTGGGTGCGGCCGCCCGTGGTGTCGTACAACCAAGTCGGCTACACGCCGCAGCGCGCCAAAGTGGCCGTGCTGGAATTGGATCCGCATGACCGTATGCAGAGTTCGGCACGGCTGTTGCGCTTGAACGCCGCCGGCCAATATGCCGAAGTGTTCCGCGGCGACGTCAAGCCCTGGGGCAGATGGCTGCGCTATCAGTACGCGTCGTTCGATTTCTCGCCGGTGCGCGAAACCGGCGTATACGCCATCGACTATGCCGGGCATACCACCGGCCCGTTCCGCATCGCCCCGGGCCTCTATGAGAAGGGCGTTTGGCAACCCTCGCTGGACACCTACCTCGCGGTACAAATGGACCACATCAAGGTGCGGGAAAACTACCGCGTCTGGCACGGCGTCTCGCACATGGACGACGCGCGGCAGGCGCCGGTGAACTATACGCACTTCGATGGTTACTCCATGCCGGCTGTTTCCGACTCACCATTCGCCACGGGGGAACACATACCGGGCCTCAATATCGGCGGCTGGTACGACGCCGGCGACTACGACATCCGCACCGAGACGCAGGCGCGCGTGATCACCGATCTGACTCTGGCGCGCGAAACCTTCCACATCGATTGGGATGAAACGACCGTCGACGAGGAGGCGCGGCTGGTGCAGATCCGACGGCCGGACGGGGTTCCGGACGTGCTGCAGCAGATCAAGCATGGAGTGCTCGGCCTGCTGGCGCAGTACGCAGCATTCAGCCATGCCATACCCGGCATCGTCGAGCCCACGCTCGAGGAGTACACGCATCTCGGCGACGCCGCCTCGCAGACCGACGGCAAGATTTACTCATCGGCTCTGGGAAAGTTGCAGAGCGACGGAGTGCATTCGGGAATTCCCGACGATCGATGGGCATTTACTTCGCACACGACGCCCCTGAACTATGCGGCCGCGGCATCGCTTGCCGCCGCCAGCCGGGTGCTGCGCGGCTTCGACGATGCTCTCGCGAGCCAGTCGCTGAATACGGCCATCCAGGTGTGGAACGATGAACATGCTCATCCCGCCGTCATCTTTCGCTCGTTCAACACGACCGGCGGCGACCTCCCGGATGAGGAGGTCAGAGCGGCGGTCGAGCTGCTCATCGCCACCCAGGGCGAGGCAGTCTACAAAGCACGCTTGAGTGCATTGCTCCCCGCCATTCAGAATAATTTCTCGGAACTCGGATGGACCGCCGCACGAGCCTTGCCGTTCATGGACGCGGGATTCAAGAAATCCCTGGAAAAGGCCTTGCGCGAATTCAAGGGAAAACAAGCGGCGGACTTATCGCAGAACCCCTACGGCGTGCCGATCCGCCACGGCACCTGGGGCGGTTCCTCCACGGCCGCGGCCTTTGCCGTCCACATGTATTACTTGCACTGCGCCTTTCCCGACATCATTGGAACGGATGAGACGCTGCGAGGGTTCGATTACGTTCTCGGCAGGCATCCGGTCAACAGCGTCTCCTATGTGTCGACGGTGGGCACCGAATCGAAACTCGTCGCCTACGGCAACAATCGGGCCGACTACACCTTCATTC
>JBARBX010000672.1:0-5602 GCA_049793535.1 Steroidobacteraceae bacterium
GCCACCACATGCGGATCAACGGCCGCGAGCGTCTGTCGAAGTTTCTCGACACCGGATCGACCACCGAGCTCGCGACCGGGGTCGAGCCCGAGGATCCGCTCAAGTTCAAGGATTCGAAGCGCTACAAGGACCGGCTCGCTCAGGCGCAGAAGCAAACGGGCGAACGCGATGCGCTGATCGTGATGGCGGGAAAGCTGGCCGGGCTGGACGTGGTCGCGTGCGCGTTCGAGTTTCGATTTCTTGGGGGCTCGATGGGATCCGTCGTCGGCGAGAAATTCGTGCGGGCGGTGGAGCACTGTCTCGAACATCGGATGCCTCTGGTGTGCTTCTCCGCGAGCGGCGGCGCACGCATGCAGGAGGCGCTGTATTCGCTGCTGCAAATGGCAAAGACCAGCGCCGCGCTCAAACGTCTATCCGAGGCGCGCCTGCCGTTCATTTCGGTCATGACCGACCCGACCACCGGCGGCGTATCGGCGAGTCTCGCCATGCTGGGAGACATCAACATCGGCGAACCGAAGGCGCTGATCGGGTTCGCGGGTCCGCGCGTGATTCAACAAACGGTGCGCGAGACTTTGCCGGAAGGATTTCAGCGCAGCGAGTTTCTGCTGGAGCACGGCGCCCTCGACATGATCGTCGACCGGCGCGAGCTGCGCGATCGCATCGGCGCCATGCTGCGCCTGCTGACCGGCAAAGAACCCGCCGCAGCATAACCCGTGCGCCGGAGTCTCGAGGAGTGGTTGGCGTACCAATCGCAGGTGCATCCCCAGGCCATTGATCTGGGACTCGACCGTCTACGTCAGGTCCAGCAGCGCCTGGGATGGCGCCAGCCCACCCTTCCCGTGATTACCGTGGGAGGGACCAACGGTAAGGGTTCGGTGAGCGGCTATTGCGCCTCCATCATGAAGGCCGCGGGTTACCGGGTCGGCACGTTCACCTCACCGCATCTTCGCGACTATCGCGAGCGTATTCGCATCCATGACGCCCTGGTCGGCACCGAAGAGCTGGTGTCGGCGTTCGAGCGAATCGAGGCCGCGCGCGGCGACGTGGCTCTGACGTTCTTCGAGTTCAATGCCTTGGCGGCCCTGCTGGTGTTCGAGGCTGCTCGGCTCGACGCCTGGGTGCTCGAAATCGGCATGGGCGGCCGCTTGGATGCGGTCAACGCGGTCGATCCGGATGTTGCGGTGGTGGTGAGCATCGGCCTCGACCATCAGGAGTATCTGGGCGCGACGCTCGACGCCATCGCGCGCGAGAAGGCCGGTATTTTCAGGCCTGGCCGCGCGGCGGTGCTGGGCAGCCGCGACATGCCCGCAGTCGTCGAGCAGGTCGCGCGCAGCGTCGGGGCAGCGCTCAAGCGCTTGGGGGTCGAGTACTCCTATGTCCACGAAGACTCTGCCTGGCGCTATCGCGGCACGCGCTGGAACCTGGCCCGCTTGCCGGCACCGGCGCTCATGGGCGACGCGCAATACGCCAACGCCGCCACGGCCATCGCCGCCCTCGAAGAGATCGCCGAACGCCTGCCGGTGCCCGCCGCGGCGGTGGCGCAGGGCCTCAAGGAAGTGCGGCTGGCCGCTCGCTTCCAGGTCATCGTTCCCGTGCGGCCCAATTCGCCCACCTGGATATTGGATGTCGCGCACAATCCCGCTGCGGCACGCGTGCTGGCGCGCAATCTTCGCGATATTCCGAGCGGCGGGCGAACGCTCGCGGTGTGCGGAATATTGGCCGACAAGGATGCTGCGGGGGTCGCGGCGGAATTGCGTGGCTGTATCGATGCCTGGTGGTTCGTTACGACGGTCGGAGACCGGGGCCGCAGCGGCGCGGCGCTTGCGCAAACCGTGGCAAGCGAGGTTGGGGTGCCTGTCGAGATTGCGGACAGCCCCGAGGCGGGATGCGCGGCCGCCGCAGCCACAGCCCGCCCGGCGGATCGGATCGTGGTTTTCGGATCTTTCCATACCGTGGGGCCTGCGCTCGGCTGGCTCGAGGCGCATGACATGCTGCCCCCGGCGGCCCATCCCGAATATACTGCGACGCCCCGAGCCACTTCCGTTCAAGGCTGAAGCTATGGATCGTCGCGTCAAAGAACGCTTGGTCGGCGCATCGATCCTGGCGGCGCTCATCGTATTGGTGGTTCCCGAACTTCTGTCGGGCCCGGTACCCGTTCCGGCATCTTCCCGGCTGCCGGTGAGCGCGCCGGAGCCTGTGCGCAATGTTACGGTGGACCTCGCGACCAGCAAGGCGCCGGAGCCGCCTCCCGTGCTCGATGTTCCGGCCGCATCGAGCGCCGTGGCTTCGAGAACCGCGGCCTCTGGCGCCGCGGCGGCGGATGTACCCGTGTCCGTACCACCCGCGCCAGCACCACCCCCGCCGGCGCCACGCGCGTCGTCCCCGCCCGTTGAAATCGCGCCGTCGCGCCCCACATTGCCTACGACGGCGACGCCGGCCGCTGCGGGGCATGCGTGGGCCGTGCAGCTCGGTAGCTTCGTCAGCCGCGATAACGCCGATAAATTGGCGCGCCAATTGAAGGCGCAAGGTTTCGGTGTTTACGTCTTGCCGGGCGGCTCGGGACCCTCGCCTCGGTACCGCGTGCGCATAGGCCCGATGCCGGATCGCACAGCGGCGGCCCAAACGGTGGCGAAGCTGAAATCATTGGGCCAGGTCGCGAGTTTGGTACCCCCAGGGCCCTGAACCCAAAGGATCGGGGGCAATTGGGATTTGTGACGCTCGTTTCACCGCGGGACCCCCGACGCTCCGGTAGAATCGCCAATATGACCGGAGCCGACGTCTTAATAGTCTTGGTTGTGTTGGGTTCGACCGTCATCGGGCTAGTGCGCGGATTCATCCGCGAGGCCGTGTCCTTGGCCTTTTGGGTGATCGCCATTTGGGCGGCTTGGAAAATGGGGCCCCTGGTCGAGCCTCATCTGGGAGGCCTGCTCGCCGGCCCGAATGTGGCGCCGTGGGTCGGGCGCCTGGTGGTATTGGTGCTCGTGCTGCTGATCGGCTGGATCGTGGGAGCGCTGCTGAGCTACTTCATGCACAGTGTGGGATTGGGAATCATGGATCGAGGCATGGGGTTGCTGTTCGGTCTGTTGCGCGGCGCGGTGCTGGTCGGCCTCATGATCATCGCCGGCGAGCTGCTGCATTTGCATCACGAAGAGTGGTGGAGTCGGTCGAAGCTGATTCCGTACGCTGAGCCGCTCGGCGATTGGCTGCGGGCCATGGTCGGCGAGAAGGGCGATCCTTGGGCGAAGCTCGAGCGCTTGACCCACGTTAAAGGCAGACCCTAGCAGGGCGGAGGTTCTTGATGTGCGGAATCATCGGAATGGTCGGGGTGAGCGCGGTCAACCAACGCATCTATGACGCCTTGACGGTGTTGCAGCACCGCGGCCAGGACGCCGCGGGCATCATGACCTCCGAGAACGGCGAGTTGTTCATGCGCAAGGATTCCGGGCTGGTGCGCGACGTGTTTCAGCAGAAACACATGCTCAAGCTCCGGGGGAATATCGGAATTGGACATGTCCGGTATCCCACCGCGGGCGCCGATAGTGCGAATGACGCCCAGCCGTTCTACGTGAACTCGCCTTATGGCATTTGCCTCGGCCACAACGGCAACCTGACCAACTCGCGCGAACTCACCGAAGTGCTGGTGCGCGAGGACCGCCGCCATCTGAACACCGGTTCCGATTCCGAAGTTCTGCTCAATGTCTTGGCCTCCGAATTGCAGCGTGTCGGTACCCCGCGCGTGACCCCGGCAGATATCTTCGCCGCCGCCAACGCCGTCTATCGCCGCTGCCGCGGCGGATATGCGGTGGTCGCAATGGTGATCGGCCACGGCATTTTGGGCTTTCGCGATCCGAACGGGATCCGTCCGCTGGTGATCGGCAAGCGCGACACCAAGAAGGGCATCGAATGGATGCTGGCATCCGAAAGCGTGGCTCTCGATATGCTGGGATTCGACATGGTGCGCGATGTCGCGCCCGGCGAGGCGGTGTTCATCGACGAGCAAGGCCGCTTCTACGCGCAGCAGTGCGTCGCCATGGTGCGGCATACGCCGTGCATTTTCGAGTATGTGTACTTTGCGCGACCCGACTCCATCATCGACAACATCTCCGTGTACAAGGCCCGCCTACGCATGGGCGAGCGCCTGGCGGACAAGATCAAGCGGGAGCGTCCCGACCACGACATCGATGTGGTCATTCCGATTCCCGACACCAGCCGCACCAGCGCCGTGCAGGTGGCGCAGCTGCTCGGCGTCAAGTACCGCGAAGGCTTCATCAAGAATCGCTACATCGGCCGCACCTTCATCATGCCGGGGCAGGAGCAGCGCGCGAAATCGGTGCGCAGCAAGTTGAACGCCATCGATCTGGAGTTCCGCGGCAAGAATGTGCTGTTGGTCGACGACTCGATCGTTCGCGGTACCACGTCGGCGCAGATCATCGACATGGCCCGTGAGGCGGGCGCAAAGAAGGTGTACTTCGCGTCGGCCGCGCCGCCCGTACGCTATCCCAATGTCTACGGCATCGACATGCCGGATGCCTCCGAGCTGGTGGCCGCGGGCCATACGGACGAGGAAGTGCGCGACATCATCGGCGCCGACTGGCTGATCTACCAGGATTTGGAAGATCTGGAGCATGCGGTCCGTCACGACAATGCCAAGATCGAGGATTTCGACACCTCGTGCTTCTCGGGTGAATACGTCACCGGCGACGTGACGCCCGAGTATCTGAAGCGCCTGCGGGGAGAGCGGTCGGACGAGGCCAAACAGCAGCGTCGCGATGGTGCCGGCCGTGGGCTCAAGTCGGTTCGATAGCCGCCGGCGGCAGTCCCCGTCAGGCTCCCGGGTGTAGCATGCGTCTATTGGTGATCGCAGCGCGCGCCGACTACAGACTGCTGGTCAAGAAGCACGTTGAGATCGAGTGGCCGGACGCAAATCTCGTCGAGCATCGTCTGGGCGAGGACAACCCGCTCGAGGCGCAATTTGCGGCCACCGGTTTCGATGCCGTGATCATCGTCGGATCGCCCCCCACGGAGACGGCGGAGGCGCTGGCGCTCGGATTCCTGGACAAAGCGGAATTCGCGCCCATCGTGCTGCTGTTGCTGCAGGACGCACCGGATCCCGAGCCCGCCGCCGTGCGCGGCCTGCACCGCCTCTACGGGCGCAAGATAGACCGCGACCGGCTCATCAGGGCCATCATGACCGCCTCTCGCGAGCACAAGCAGACGCTGTCCATGT
Source organism: Steroidobacteraceae bacterium (assembly GCA_049793535.1). Classification (GTDB taxonomy): domain Bacteria; phylum Pseudomonadota; class Gammaproteobacteria; order Steroidobacterales; family Steroidobacteraceae; genus Bog-1198. Next base: position 5,228 of record JBARBX010000672.1, read on the forward strand.
TGCGCGCGCATCCGGACTTCGAGTCGCGCTACAAGTTCGGATCCGTGAAGATCCGCGGCCATCGATGCATCCGGCAGGTCGGCAGCGGCGGCATGTGCACGATCTATCTCGCCGAGAGCGAGCGCGCCGGCACGCTCGTGGTGCTCAAGGTATTCAATCAGGTACCGGACGTCTCCGAGCGCATCGTCGGCTTCGACCGCTTCTTGCAGGAATATGAAATCGTCGCCGGCTTGAAGCATCAGAACATCGTTCGCATCTACGATCTGGGCATCGCCGACGATCATGCTTACATCGCCATGGAGCATTTTCCGGCCGGCGACCTGCGGCACCGCATGAAGGCGCCGCTGTCGCCGCAGGCGGCGCTCCAGTACTTGG
>JBARBX010000673.1:0-1933 GCA_049793535.1 Steroidobacteraceae bacterium
CATCCATCAAGTCGGCCGCATCGGCTCGGTCCAGCACCGTGAAGTTGGGGTCGAGCCCCAAGTGCTTGGCGTACAGGCGCAATACCCGGTTGCCCACCGAATGAAAGGTTCCCGACCAAAGCAACCGGGTGAGCACGCTGCGATCGCCGGCGCGGCCCCGGTCCGACATCACGTCCGCGACGATGGTCTGGGTGCGCCGGATCATTTCCTGCGCGGCGCGGCGCGTGAAGGTCAGCATGAGAATGCGCGCCGGGTCCACGCCGTTCAGCACCAGGTGCGCCGCCCGGTGCGCCAGGGTGTTGGTCTTGCCCGTGCCCGCGCCCGCCAAGATGAGCAACGGTCCGGCATCGACGCCCTTGTCCTGGACGGCCGTGCCGAAGGTGGCGGCGCGCCGCTGCGCAGGGTTGAGCGAATCGAATGCGCTTGCTTTGGCTTTCATCATAAGGGCGATGCCGTTACTGTACGTATATCCAGATCGCTATGCAATGTGCTGCAAATACCGGCAGGATCGCGACTTTCCAGCCCGCGCGCGCGGAGACAGATCACAGGCGCTCGCTTTAGACTGGCTTCATGCTCAAAAAACCGGTCTCCATCGCCAGTCATCACATCTTTACCGGCCGTATCATCGAGGTCTCCACGGAGCGCCTCCGCTACGCGAACGGCCGGGAATACGACCTGGACTTCGTGCGCCATCCGGGCGCGGCGGCGGTGGTCGCCGTGGACGACAGGCGGCGCGTCTGCCTGGTGCGCCAGTACCGGCACGGCATTGCGGATTTCCTTTGGGAGATTCCCGCCGGCAAGCTGGATGCCGGAGAGCCGCCGCAGATCTGCGCCATCCGCGAATTGGCTGAGGAAACCGGGGTATCCGCCGGGCACTGGACCTCCTTGGGAACCTTTCTGCCGGCTCCCGGAATCTTCACCGAGGTCATTCACCTCTACCTCGCGCAGCAGTTGGTCGTCGGCCCGCCGGCGCCGGACGCGGATGAGGAATTGGAGCTGCAATGGCTGCCGCTGGAAGAGGCCGTCGACCGCGTGCTGCGCTGCGAGTGGAACGACGGTAAGACGGCGCTGGCGCTATGGCGCGCTCAAAATCGGCTGAAATAGGCCGATAACTAGTGTGACGGTGCGCCTAATTTCGGTTAGTACGGATTGACTTAACCAGGCCAACGACTAAAAAGGTATCGTGAGCAAAGAGAAGTCAAAGCCCTCCCCCGCCCCGGACTCTGCGTCCGCGGGAAAACCCGGCGCGCCCGCTGCCAAGGCCGACGCGAAGGGTACCGGCCGCGTGAAATTCGACGACCGCGGCAACGCCGTTTGGGAATGGTCGATCGCCACCGGCGCATTCGGCCGCGAGGTCTCGACCGAGCGCATGCAGAGGCTCGAGCACCCCGCCCTGTCCCTGGCCGATGATGCCCCGACCCCGCACGAGACCGTGCGCTCGAACCCTCTCGGCACCAAGAAAGGCTACGACCCCTACGACAGCGGTAAGCTGGGCAAGGCCCCGGGGGCGCCGAAGAAGACGGATTTGCGCAAACTCAGTGAAGTTATCAAGCTGAAAAAGCAGGCGGCGGACAACAAGGACGAGGAATAGCGACGCGTAGCACCGCCCGCCGCCCGTCGCGCACCGCCGGCTCCGGTGCCGGCGCGGCTCACGCCAGCGCGTGGCGCATTTTTGCCGTGCTTCCCAATCGATAGAATCTGCGCAGCTCGCGCACCAGCGCCTCGATTCTGGCCTGGCCACGGCTCACGAATCGATGCTCCAATCGGCGGCAATAGCGCGCGGCGCAGCGGTGCGCCGTTCGGTAGCGGTGGAACTGATCCGGCTCCAAGCGCGCATCGAAACTCACTCGGTCGAACAGCCGCGGATGCACGTGCACCGGATAACCGCCGCCGAGCTGGCGCGCCAGCAAAAACACCCTGACGGCGTACTTGT
>JBARBX010000674.1:0-13951 GCA_049793535.1 Steroidobacteraceae bacterium
CGGCTCTGCGGCTCGCCGTCGCGAACCGTGTGCACGCCGGTGTTGAGCAGGGCCAGCCCCGTGATCCGCGACCGCGCCGAGCGCATCGCCTCGAGTGCCACTCGTCCGCCCATGGAGTGCCCGGCCAGTGCGAACCGCTCCGGCGCCACGGCCAGCACATGCTCGGCCATGGCGGCGATGGAGGAGAACCCGCCGAACGACAGAATCCTCACCTCGGCGACATCCGCCAAGCGCTCCGGGATGTCGGCCCACACGGTTTCGTCGCACAACAGGCCGGACAGGAGCAGCAGGGGCTGCTTCATCGGCGATCTCCGGCCTCGATGGCTAGCGTCAAGGCGCCGAGTACGCCGGCGCCGCTGCCGAGATCGGGTGCGACCACATAGCGGTCCGCGCCCGCGAGGACCTCGGTGCGCTCGATGTAGCCGCCCAGCCAGTGAGCCATCCGCCGGCGAATGAGCGGCAACAGGCGCACCTGGCTCATGACGCCGCCGCCCATGACGATGCGCTGCGGCGAGAGGGTCACGACCAGCTGCGCGCACAGTTGACCGAGATAATCGCCCTCGATCTGCCATTGAGTATGGGTTTCCTCGAGCTGCTGCAACGATGCCCCGCTGCGCGCGAGGATGGCCGGGCCCGAGGCGACACCTTCCAGACAATCGCGATGAAACGGGCAGACGCCCTCGAAGTCCAAGTCGAGGGGATGGCGTCGCGGGTAGATATGGCCGATCTCGGGATGCATGAGACCATGAACGGGTGCACCGTCGACGACCACGCCGCCGCCGATCCCGGTGCCGATGGTGAGGTACACGAAGGTGTCGACGTCCCGCGCCGCGCCCCAGCGGTGCTCGGCCAACGCCGCCGCATTGACGTCGGTATCGAAGCCGACGGGGCATGCGAATTCCCGCGTCAGAGTGCCCGCGATGTCGGTGCCGCTCCACCCCGGCTTCGGTGTGTTGGTGATGAAGCCGTATCGAGCGGAGGATTTGTCGAGCTCGACAGGCCCGAAGGCTCCCACCCCGATCGCCGCCAGGCTGCCGAACTCCCGGCCCCGCCGCAGAAAGGCGCAAGTAGCCGCCAGCGTCGAACCGGGATCGGTGGTGGGGAAGCGCTCCTGCGCGAGTATTTCGCCGCGTTCATCGCCCAGGGCAACGACAAACTTGGTGCCGCCGGCTTCAACTGCGCCGAAAATACGAGGGATACCGGTCATGGTGCAGGAGCATAACGCATCCGCATAGGTACGTAGCGCCGCCCTGAGGCGGCGCGCGCAGCGCTGGTGTAGAGTGTGGCTTTGCCGGTGAGCGAATCATGAACGCGGCTGCCGAATCCGAGTTGAGTTCGAGCGTACCCAGTGCGGCGGCGCGCGCCATGATCGACCGCCTGATCGCCTTCAAGACCGTATCGCGCGACTCCAACTTGGGCTTGATCGAATGGGCGCGCGACTACCTGCGCGGTCTCGGCGCCGTGACCCGCCTCACGTACGATCCCACCGGCAAGAAAGCGAATTTGTTCGCAACCCTGGGCGATTCGAAGACACCCGGCCTGATTCTCTCGGGCCACACCGACGTCGTCCCCATCGACGGTCAGAACTGGGACACCGACCCGTTCGTCGCCGTCGAACGCGACGGCAAGCTCTTTGCGCGGGGATCGGCGGACATGAAGGGATTCATCGGCATCGCGCTCGCGCAGGCACCCAAGTTTGCCGCGGCGCTGCGCGACGGCCGGATCGACGCGCCGCTGCACTATTCCCTGAGCTACGACGAGGAGGTCGGCTGCATCGGGGTGCGAGGATTGATTCGCGACTTGGAAGAGCACGACATCCGGCCCGCGGGGTGCGTGGTGGGCGAGCCCACTTCCATGCAGCCCATCATCGCGCACAAGGGCACCCATCGCTTCCGCTGCGCCGTGCACGGGCGGGAAGCGCACTCGAGTTACGTCACGCATGGCGTGAACGCGATCGAGTACGCTGCGCGCTTGGTCGTGTTCATCCGGCGCCTCGCCGATCGGCTGGCGCAAGGCGAAATCCGCGACTACGGCTTTACGGTGCCGTACTCGACCTTGTCGACCGGGGTGATCCACGGCGGCATCGCCGCCAATGTCGTGCCCAAGGATTGCGTGTTTCAATTCGACATGCGCACGCTGCCGCACGCGTCGCCCGAGGCCCTCTACCAGGAAATTCACGCTCATGCGCAGGAACTCGCGGGCGAGATGCGGGCGGTCGACCCCGAGTCCGGCATCGACCTTACGTGGGTGAGCCAGACGGTGGGACTCGCCGCCACGGAAACCGACGCCATCGTGCAGTGGGCGATGCAACTGTCGAGAAACAGCCAGGTGGGCAAGGTGTCCTACGGCACCGAAGCCGGCCTGTTCCAGAAAATGGGTGTTCCCAGCGTCATTTGCGGGCCGGGGGATATCGCGCAGGCGCACCGGCCGAACGAATTCGTTGCGCTCGAACAGCTCGCGCAATGCGAGCGATTCATGGATGGGATTCTCGATGGGGGGTTCGCCCCGTGATCACCGTGATCAAGGGCGCATGCCCGCACGATTGCCCGGATACCTGCGCTCTCGAAGTGCACGTGAAGGACGGCGTCGCCCTCAAGGTCATGGGCGCCGCCGCACATGGTCCAACGGCCGGAGTTCTGTGCACCAAGGTGGCCCGCTACACCGAACGTACCTACCATCCCGATCGCCTGTTGTATCCGATGCGCCGTATCGGCAAGAAGGGCGAAGGGCGCTTCGAGAGAATCGGCTGGGAGGCGGCAATTGCCGCTGTCGCAGAGCGTCTCGCGGCCATTGCGGCCGAGAACCCGGAGCAGGTACTGCCCTACAGCTACGCCGGGACCATGGGTTTGGTGCAGGGCGAATCGATGTCCATGCGATTCTTTAATAAGCTGGGAGCGAGCCTGCTGGACCGCACGATCTGCTCCTCGGCGGGCACCGCGGGCCACGAGATCACCTTGGGCAGCCGAATCGGCGTCGATGTGGAACTGGCCGACGAGGCGAAGCTGATCATTTTCTGGGGCTCGAACGCCATCACCTCGAGCGTGCATTTCTGGGCGCGCGCGCAAGCCGCGAAGCGCCGCGGCGCGACTCTGGTGGCCATCGATCCCTACCGATCGCTCACGGCGGAGAAGTGTCAGACTCATATCGCTCTGCTGCCGGGCACCGACTCCGCGCTCGCGCTCGGGCTCATGCACGTATTGATTCGCGACGGCTTGATCGATCGCGACTACGTGGAGCGCCATACCTTGGGCTTCGAGGACCTGCGGGAGAGGGCGAGTTTGTACGATCCGGCAAGGGTCGCCTCGATTTGCGGCATCACCGCCCAAGAAATCGAATCGCAGGCGCACCTGTACGGCACCACGCGGCCCGCATTGATCCGCGCGAACTACGGCATGCAGCGTGTCCTGGGGGGCGGCATGGCAACGCGCAATATCGCCTGCCTTCCCGCGCTGGTGGGCGCATTTCGCGACGCGGCCGGCGGTTTCTTTCTGTCGACCTCGGGCAACTTCTCGGTCGACAAGCAGGCCCTGGAGCGCCCGGACCTGTTGGCAGGCCGTATGCCGCGCACCATCAACATGTGTTCCATCGGTCAGGCGCTGCTCGATCGGAGCCCGCCGGTCAAAGCGGTCATCGTCTACAACTCCAATCCCGTGGCCGTGGCGCCGGATTCCACGCGCGTCGCTCAGGGCTTCGGGCGGGAGGACTTGTTCACGGTGGTGCTGGAGCATTTTCAGACCGACACCGCGGACTATGCGGACATCTTACTGCCGGCCACCACCCAGCTCGAGCATTTGGACGTGGTGAAACCCTATGGTCACTACTACCTGGTGGCCAACAATCCGGCGATTGCGCCGCTGGGCGAAGCCAAGCCCAACGCCGAGATATTCCGCATGCTGGCCAAGGCCCTGGGATTCACCGAACCGTGCTTCGGCGACTCGGACGAAGCCATCGCACAGGCCGCGGTAGCCAAGGACTGGGATTTCGACGCCGTGCGCCGCGCCGGCTGGAAGCGCATCGGGACCCCGACCGGGGTCGCGCCATTTGCAGACGGGGGCTTCAGTACGCCCTCCGGCAAGGTGGAGTTCTACTCAGCCCGCGCCGCGGCGCTCGGTTTCGACCCCTTGCCCGACTACATCACGCCGCGGGAAGACACGCGCAGCGCCGCCGCGCTGTGCTATCCCTTGGCGATGATTTCACCGCCGGCGCGCAATTTTCTGAACAGTTCCTTCGTCAACGTGCAGAGCCTGCGCGCCACCGAAGGCGAGCCCTGGCTCGATATTCATCCGGATGACGCGGCCAAGCGGGGAGTGATCGCCGGAAATTACGTGCGCGTCTTCAACGACCGCGGCAGCTTGGAATTGCGGGCCAGGATCACCGACCGCGCACGCCCCGGCGTCGTCGTCGCCCTGTCCGTGTGGTGGAAAAAGCTCGCCCGCGACGGCAAGAATGCCAACGAACTCACCAGCAGCGCGCTCACCGATATGGGGCGGGGAGCGACGTTCTACGACTGCCTGGTCCAGGTCGAGGCGCTGTGAGTGCGCCGACTTGCGCCACAGCCGAGTATCGATCGCAGGTGCTGGTGGCGGCGACGTAGCGATCATGCGCGGCGCAGAGGCCGTCTTCCGAGCGCACCGCAGCGTAGGCCGAACTTAAGCTGGACAGTCCCGGCAGCGCCGCTTCGATGTCGGATGGGCGCCCATTGAAGTGGCGGCAGTCTGCGCAGGATGAGGCACCCTGAGTCATTGCCCGAGCCGGGTCCAAAATTCGTTGAAAACCTGGGTCGACAGCACGAAGCCGAGCAGCACATTGACCGCCACTCCGATGCTGAATGCGTAGAACGGGCGCGCCCCGACGGACACGAATTCGCGTAGCTTCGTGCTGAGCCCGATGCTCAGAAAGGCAAAGGTGAAGGCCCAGGTGCGCAGCCCCTGCAGGGGAGACACCAACCCCGGCAGCACGTCTTTCTTGTAGGTCGCATAGTCATAGCCCTTCGACACCAGGGTGAGGATGGCGGAAGCGACCAGGAAACCGAGAACGAACTTCGGAAACCGGCGCCAGATTTCCCCCGCATCCGGCCGGCTGTGCACGCCGGTACGTTCCCAGCGCGTGGTCGCGATCAGCGACAGCACGAACGCCCATACGCCGATCCAGACGTCGCGGCCGATGACCTTCATGAGCGTGAATGCGCTTACCGCGGCATCGGCATTGCCCCCAATGCCCGGCACATTGCCTGCATAGCCGCCGTAGGTCTGCGCGGCCGCAAGGCCGGCCGCGTCCGCGAACTCCGACGTGCCAATCCACGCTCCCGCGACTCCGGTGGCCAGATGCAGCGCGCGCGCCACCAGCGGCAGCAGGAAAATCATGACGATGGCCCAGACGACGACCAGCGAGATGGCGACGGACACCTGTTCTTTCTTTGCACCCACCGCGCCGCCGATGGCGATGGCGCCCGATACTCCGCACACTGCGCCGCCGGTGCCCAAGGTCGCCGCCAAGCGCCGATCCAGTCCGAGCCGCACAGCCACGAAATAAATCACTCCGAAGGTCACCAGCGAAACGATGGCCGCCTGCACAATGGCCACCGGCCCTGCCCAAGCGATCAGCGTCAGGGGCAGACCGGCGCCGAGCAGTACGATGCCTGTCTTGATGTAGAACTCGACCCGCAGCCCGGGCTCGAGCCACCGCGGAGTGCCGACGGTATTCGATATGAGGAGGCCGAGGCCCAAGGCCACCAGCGGCGGCTCCAGGTTGTAATGAGCGGCCTGGTCCCACTGGCCGAGAAAGTAGATGGACCCCGCGACAACATAGACGGCTAGAAAGGCGGGCAGGAAGCGCGACAGTTTGATCCCGAGTGCCGCAGCGCCGATTCCAAGAGACACTGCCCACAATAGGAAAAGCGCGGCATATTGCACGGCGTGCGCCTGCATCTGGGCGCCGGCATTCGCGAGGTGCGACCACTTTTGGGGAGCCACGGCAATCCACCGGATGCTGCTGCCGCTCTCGAACAGGGCGATGGCGACCGCGACCAACCCCAAGCCGATCCATATGGCCCACCAATCTTCCTTGCGGAACAGCTCGCCCCAGCGCGAAGGGCGAGAACTGACGAGCGAGGGGGATTGTTCGGCGATTTCCGCCATGACGAACTCCGATACTCAAGGGTAGGGATCGTCAAGGTAGGCTCGCGAACGCGGCCCGTCGAATAGCCAGAAGGCATAACCACGGTACCCGCCGTTATAAGGCGTTGTCGCACGCGGTTCCGGTAAGCTTGCGAGCATGCGCCTGCGCACCATTGCCGCCCGCCGTTATGTCACTCCCCTGCGTGAGGGTGGATCGCTGCCGGCCATCATCGAAGGCGATGACGACGGATTGTACGTGCTCAAATTTCGCGGCGCGGGGCAGGGTCCCAAGGCCTTGATCGCGGAATTGCTCGCCGGCGAGATCGGGCGGCTGGCGGGACTTCCGGTCCCGGAGATCGTGCTGGTGGAGTTGCCCGCCGAGCTCGCGCGCACCGAACCCGATGCTGAAATACAAAGTCTCATCGGTGCCAGCACGGGTTTGAACGTCGCCTTGGACTATCTGCCCGGCTCCGTCACTTACGATCCCCTGGTCTTTGTGCCGGACGCGGAGCTCGCCTCGGCCATCGTCTGGTTCGACGCCTTCGTGTGCAATGTGGACCGTACGGTGCGCAACGTAAATATGCTGATCTGGCATCGCCGGCTCTGGCTCATCGACCACGGAGCAGCCCTGTATTTTCACCACGCGTGGACCGGCCCCGGTCAGTACGCCACGAACCCCTTTCCGTTGATCAAGGATCACGTGCTGCTCAAGTATGCGAGTAGCCTCGCCGAGGTGGATGCACAAATGCGCTCGCGGCTCGCAGCGGATAAATTGGCGGATGTCGTGAGCTCGATACCCGATTCCTGGCTGGCGGCGGAGGCCGGATTTGCCGGCAGGGGCGCGCAGCGCGAGGCCTATCTCAACTACTTCACTACCCGCCTGCAATCCTCGGCCGTCTTTGTAGAGGAGGCGATTCGTGCCCGACCTGCGCACCTATGACTACGCCATCGTGCGAGTGGTCCCGCGAGTGGAACGCGGGGAGTTCGTCAATGCGGGAATCATCCTCTCCTGCGACGTCGGGAGGATATTGCAGGCACGCATCGAACTCGACGAGGCGGCGCTGTTCGCGCTCGATGCCGGTGTGGACCTCGAACTCGTTCGCAAGACACTGGCAACCATTCCCACGATCTGCGCCGGCGGGGCGGAGGCCGGTGAGATCGGCAAGCTCTCCCCGCGCGAGCGATTTCATTGGCTGGTCTCCCCCAGGAGCACCATCGTGCAAATGTCCCCCGTGCATACCGGCCAGTGCAGCGACGCGACGCTGGCGCTCGAGCATTTGATGAACCGGATGATCCGCCGCTGATCGGTCACGGCGCGGCGCGGGCGCGTACCTTATAGGACATCGCCTACGCAAGATGTGGATTCTGTCCCCTGCCGATGTGCGGCGCCGCGGTGAGATCCTTGCGGCGTCATTGTTGGAGAGGAGAGAATTATATGAAACCCACCACGCGCGCATTCAGCCTTGCATCCGTGCTGTTGCTGATGGCCGGATTGGCTCACGCCGACAAATATACCGATAGCATCGGTCTGTTTAGGAACGCGGGCGAGAGCGCCTCGTTCTTCCACAGGAGCTACGCCTATGCCGTGTTCCCCACGGTCGGAGAGGGCGGACTTGGCGTCGGCGGCGCTTTGGGCAAGGGCCACGTGTACGTGCACGGGCGACTCGTCGGCGATACCACCATGGCTCAAGTGAGCGTCGGATTCCAAGCGGGCGGCAAGGCGTACAGCCAGATCATCTTCTTCGAGGACAAGCGCGCCCTGGATGAATTCGAATCCGGAAACTTCGAGTTCGGAGCCGGCGCAAGCGCGGTCGCCATCACTGCGGGCGCCTCGGTCAGCGCCGGCACCGACGGCGTGTCGGCCGGAGCCAGCGGCGGGGAAAAGAACGCCAGGGACACCGGCGTCTACGAGAAAGGCATGGCCGTGTTCACGATCGCGAAAGGCGGATTGATGTACGCCGCCGCCATTGCCGGACAGCGATTCTCGTACAAGGCGCGAGGCGCCTGAGCCACAGCAGCGGTAAAGACGGATCTGCCGGAAGGCCAGGGATGGCCGGATCCTGTTTATTTGGCCCGAGATACGATCAGTAGCGCCGCCGACGCCCCAGCCAACGCCGCAGAGGCGGCGCCGATCAAGGCGGCGGCGTGAAACCCAACCAGGAAGGACTGCGCGGAGTCCTGGCGCGCAAACACGAATCCCAGGAGTGCGGTCGCCATCAACCCGGCGATGCGGGCCACGGCGCTGTTGAACCCCGAGGCCAGCCCGACGTGGTCCCCATCCACGGATGCGATGACCGAAGTCGTGAGGGGCGCGACGCACGCCGTCATGCCCAGTGCAATAAGGAGGGTGGGTGGAAATATGTCGCGCCAATAGTTCAAGGAATCAACACCGACCCTGGCGAACAGCGCAAGTCCGATCGCGACGAGACCGGCGCCGACCATCAACGGCATTCGCTCGCCATGGCGCGACGACACTCGACCCATCCATCTTGAGCCAAAGCCGATCAAGGCGGGCAGCGGCAACAGGGACGCGCCCGCGGCGACCGCCGGCCAACTGCCGATCCGGATCAGGAAAAATGGCAGTAGGACGATCAGCCCGCCAAGGCTTCCGTAGAGAAAAAATGTCAGCAGGTTGAGCCCGACGAAAGCCGGCGCGCGGAACATCACCAAGGGCATCATTGCCCGCTCTTTCAGCCTTGCCTCCAACCACAGAAATGCCCCGAGCAGCGCGCAACCTGCGAGCGCCGCCGACCACGCTCCAGGGTGCGCTGCACCCGATTTGGATGCGTCCGTGAGCGACCAGGTCAGCAATCCCAAGCCCACTGTCGCAAGGCCGGCGCCTGTCGTGTCGAGAGGCACCGCACGGAGAGATTCCCTGCGCTCCTCGACGTACTTCCACGACAAGTATCCGGCGCCGGCGGCCAACGGTAGGTTGAGCAGGAAGATCGTCCGCCATCCCGCACCGTCCACGAGCCAGCCGCCGACAATGGGTCCCAATGCGCCGGCGAGCGCACCAACTGCCGCCCACGTGCCAATGGCGCGGCCCCGGGCTTCGCCCGCGAATGCGCCGCCCAGAATAGCCAGGCTATTCGGCAGCAAGAGCGCCGCTCCCAGACCCTGAACTCCGCGGGCGGTCAGCAGCCACCCGAGCGAGGGCGCCGCTGCGCAGGCAATCGAAGCCAGGGTAAACACCCAGAGTCCGGCATCGAACAAGCGCCGTCTGCCATAATGATCGCCGAGCGCGCCGCCGAGCAACGTCAATGCGCCAACGGGCAACAAGTACGCATTGATGATCCACGGCAGGCCCGAAGCGCCGACCTTGAGATTCAGTGCGAGCGCAGGCAGTGCGACGTTGACCACCGAACCGTCGATAAATGCCAGGCTCGATCCTAGGATGGTGGCCGCCAGGGTCGCGCGCGGGTGCATGCGCGCAAGCATACCTCGCGCTAACGGCGCCGTGTCCCCGCGACGCGGGCGATGAAGCGAACAGCCTGGGCCAGGGATCGCGCCATGGCGGCGTAGTCCTTCCAGGGACTGGTCTTGCGCAGCAAGGCAGGTGCGGTCCTGAGCGTGAATCGCAGGGGATCCAAGCCGCGGCGCACCTCCTTCCAGTCGAGCGGCATCGACACCGGAGCGGCGTCGCGCGCGCGCGGGCTCAAAACCGCCACCGCCGTCGCCATCCGGTCATTGCGCAGATAGTCGAGGAAGATCTTGCCGACGCGCTGCTTTTTCGACATGTTGTCGAGATACTTCGTGGGGCTATCCTCGGCCATTTGCGCGCAAACGATATGCGCGAAGTTCTTGGCCACGGGCCAGCGCACGGCGGCCTTGCCCCCGGTCAGCGGGGTGACGACGTGCAGACCCTTGCCGCCCGTGGTCTTGCAGAAGGATTCAAGACCTGCGGCCTTGAGCCGGTCGCGAATCTCCAGGGCGCCGGCAATCACCGCCTCGAACGGCACATCCGGCGCCGGATCCAAATCGAACACCAGCCGCCCGGCGACTTCCGGATCGCCGGGAGCGCAGTTCCAGGGGTGCAGTTCGAGCGTTGCCACTTGCGCGGCCGCAATCAAGGCTTCGGGCCGATCGATTTGCACGTACGGTGCCTTGTCGCCCCGGACCTTCACGGACGTCAAGAGTTCGGACATTCCCGCCGTCGCGTGCCGCTGGAAAAATGCCTCGGTGCCGAGGCCGTTTGGCAATCGAACGAGCGAGCAGGGTCGCCCCTGAATATGCGGCAGCATCCACTCGGCCACAGCCTCGTAGTACCGGGCGAGGTCAGTCTTGGTGGCGGGGGCGCCTGCGACATCCGGCCAGAGAGCTTTCCCAGGATTCGAAATCGACACGCCCATCACTACTACCGAGCCTGCACCGGGGGCGGCCGCCGTGCGCGAAGAGGGTATCTCCGCGACGACGTCGCGCGCCGATTTGTCCTCGCGCAGGCCCTTGAAGGCGGCCTGACGAATCATGCCGGTGTCGGTCCAGCCGGCGAATTCGATTTCCGCTACCAGGTCAGGCTTCAGCCAGCGAACGTTCTTTTCCTTTGGCGGTGCATCGTCACCCTGGAAAGGACTGCCTTCGCGCGTCAATCGCTTGAGGTGCGGCAGCAAAGATTTCGCCACCTCGCGTCCGAACCCGGTGCCGATGCGGCCGACGTAGACGAATTGCCCGTCGCGGTAGACGCCGGCGAGCAGCGAACGAACCGTCCCGGACTCCGTGGTCCAGCCGCCGATCACCACTTCCTGTCCCGCGCGGCACTTGATCTTGAGCCAACTCCCGGAGCGGCCCGAGCGATAGGGGGCTTCGAGTTGCTTCGAGACGATGCCCTCGAGGCCCATCTTGCAGGCGGATGCATAGACGTCCTTTGCGTTCGACGGCAAGTGCGCCACGAAGTGCAGCCGCCGGCTGACTCCGCGCGCACCCAACAAGGTTTTCAAGCGTTCCTTTCGGTCCGTCAGCGGCAAGGTCCGCAGGTCCTCTCGACCCTCAAACAGCAGATCGAATGCGAAGAACACCAGATCTTCCGACTGGCCTTCGGACAGAGCGGCCTGCAGCGCGTCGAAGCGCGGCAGGCCTTTGGCGTCGAGCGCGACGATTTCCCCGTCGATCATGCAGTCGGGCAGCACCTCGGCATCCTTGGCGATGGCGGCGAAGCGCTGGGTCCAGTCGAGACCGGCGCGGGTGCGGATGCGGCTCTCGCCGCCGGACACCCGCAACTGCGCGCGATAGCCATCGAGCTTGACCTCGTGCACCCAGCCGGAGCCTTCAGGCGGCGCGTCGCTGAGCTTGGCGAGTTGCGGCTCCACGAAGTTCGGCATTTTCGCGACCATCACGGGCTGGATGCGGCCGGAAGGCTTCGCAGCCGGCCGGGGCGGCTCGCCGGCCGGCTGGGTCGTCCAAACGGCATCCGCCGGCGCAGCCTTGCTCGTTGCCAGCATGAACGGCTTGGGGCGCTTACCCGTGCCATCCGCTATTTGCTGCATCGTCCGACCCGATGCGACGGAGCTATCCTCTTTGAGCAATTCATCGCCATCGCCCGGTCTTGCGCCGGCATCCCGGTGCTTGATCAACAGCCAGTTGGTTCGCTTCCCGCCGTAGCGGTCCGCGCGCATTCGTACCAGCACCCAACTGCCGTGCAATCGCTTGCCGTCCAAGGTGAATTTCAGATCGCCGCTGTCGAAGGCTTGCTGCGGCGTCTTGCCGCCTTCCGGGGCGAAGTAACCGCGGTCCCAGAGCTGCACCGTGCCGCCGCCGTACTCTCCTTTGGGAATGGTCCCCTCGAAATCTCCATAGTCCAGAGGATGGTCTTCAACCTCTACGGCCAGGCGCTTGTCCTTGGGGTCGATGGAGGGACCACGGGCGACCGCCCAGGATTTGAACACGCCGTCCCATTCCAGCCGCAGGTCGTAGTGCAGTTGGCGCGCGGCGTGCTTCTGCACGACGAAACGTAAGCGCGGCGAGGGCGCCACGCCCGATTGACCAGACGGTTCCTCGGTCTTCGAGAAATCCCGTTTGGCCCGGTAGGCGGACAGCGCCGGCTTGGCCATTCAGGTGCCTTGACGATCGATCATGCGCCGATAAGCCAGCAGGTGCCGCAGCGATGCCTTGGGATCACGAGCCTTCTCGTAGAGCCGCGCCAGATTGAAATGTGCATCGGCCAATTCCGGATCGAGCGTGAGCGCCTCTCGATAACTCTGAATGGCCTCGGGCTCTCGATCCAAGTCCTCCAGGAGCACCGCCAGATTGAAGGCCAGCAAGGCCTCCACAGTCTCCGCGGACCGGTAGACACGCTCCGCGTCGTCCAGGCGGCCGGCGATGTGCAGCAGGCGTCCCAAGTTCGTTCTCGACTCCACGTGCTGTGGGTCGGCTTTGAGGCAGGCTTCGTACGCGGCGATTGCCCCCTGCGGATCGTCGTCCTCGAGCGCAAAGGCCTTGGCGAAGTGCTCCTCGGCGGATTCGGCCGGTGGCGGCGCGGCGTCTTGACGGGCAATGACGTGCAAGCCGCCCCTGTCCTCACCGATGTCGAGAGCGAGAACGTATTGGCCGGATTCGGACTCCCACAGCATCTGGCCTTCGCGAATGGCGATCTGGTTGCCGAGCGCCGTGAGCGAGCGCTTATTCAACGCGGCGCCCGAGGGCAGGGTGGCGCGCAAGGTCTGCAAGGTGCGATTGATTTTAGCGGCCGAGATATTCGCCGAGCGCAGCGCGCTCGCCGTGCGCAGCATCAGCAGGTCTTGAAACGAATAGTGCAGCCGCCCGCCGCGTTTGATCGGGCTGATGTGTCCGGCGCTCGTCAGGGAGCGAACGGCGGAGGCGGGCAGTCCAAACAGCCGCTCGAGATCCTTCGAATTATAGGCATGCATCTCACCTGCGGGCGGTTTTGCGCGAGGATGCTTGGGCTGCTGCACGTTTGGGCGCCTTCCTTTCCTTAATATCCGCGGCCTTCGATCCTCGGGCATCGATGCTCGCGCGTAAAGCCTCCATCAAGTCGATGACATTGCCGCCCTTGGCCGACACCGGGCCCTCGGCCAATGAGACTTCCTTGCCGTCGATCTTGCGCTGAATCGCCGCCTCGACCCGCACCTTGTGCTCGTCCGAATACTCGTTCGGATCGAACCGCTTCGCGGCCAAGTGGTCGATGAGCTGCCGCGCGAGTTTCAGTTCAGGCTCCGACACCGGCGCGGCTTCGACGCCTAAGTCCTTGAGGTCGCGAACCTCGGCCTTGAAGTGCAACTGGTGCATCGCCAGCCCCTCTTCCAGGGCCCGGATAACGACGATATGTTCCTTGCCGCGGGATATCCACCGGCCGACCGCACACTGCCCGGCTTTGCGAAGCGCAGTCGCGAGCAGGGTGTAGGGTTTCGCACCCCCCTTGTCGGGCGCCAAGTAATAGGTGCCGTCAAAATAAACCGGGTCTACCGACTCCAGCGGCACAAACTGGCCAATGTCGATCGAATGGGTCGTTGCGTCCTCGAGCGCCTTGAGTTCCTCGGGACTGAACATGACGTATTGGTCCTTGGCGAATTCATAGCCCTTGACCATCTCGGAACGTTCGACCGGCTTGCCATCGTTGACCGCGATGTACTGCTGCTTCACTCTGGAGCCGTCTTTCTGGCGCAGCAGGTTGAAGGAGATCCGCTCGGAGGAGACAGTCGCCGAGTAGAGCTTGACTGGAATGGCCACCAGTCCAAAGGAAATCGTGAGCGAGGCGATCGATCTTGCTTGTGTAGCCATCAGCAATCCCCAGAAACGGATCGTGGACAAACTCTAATTCATATAATGAAAAGAGGGCAAGACATTATTTTGCCAAGACTTACCGGTTCGATGCAGGAAGTACC
>JBARBX010000675.1:0-13323 GCA_049793535.1 Steroidobacteraceae bacterium
TGCTGAACAGCCAATGGCCCTTCACGCGCTGGAGCTCGTCCTCGTAGATGCCGAAGGTTCCCATCTTGAGTGTGCCATTGGGACCGTCGTTCGCCATCTCGACCCATAACGAGCGTGTCCAGGCGCGACACGTGGCCTCGTCCCAGAGCCTCTCCAGCGGCAGTCGAACTCGAATAGGATTACGCGCCGCCACAGCCAGCGTGTTTGGCCTGCTGTATTTTGTTGCTGTGGTACTTGTACTGCATCTGGTTCGTGGGGACGTCAATCCGGCACAGCATTTCCTCAGTGAGTACGCTATCGGTCGGCATGGGGCGCTCATGGCCAGCGCTTTTGTAGGGTTTGGTCTCGGGGCAATTTGCCTGGCATTTGGACTTTACCAATATCCGGCGATAGGCACGCGCTCGAAAACCGGTTCGATTCTTTTGGCGGCATTCGGTGTACTCACTTTTCTGGCTGCGCTCTTCACCACTGACCCGAGGGGCGCTGCGCTAACGACGGTCGGCATTGTCCATATTGCTGCTGGCCTTTTGTCATTCATTGCCCTGATGCCAGCAATGATCCTTGTTTCGCGGCGTCTGCGTAACGACCCCCGCAAACAATTTTCACATCGATTGCTTCTAGTAGTGTCGCTCATCGCGGTCGTCACTTTTGGCATTTTTATTGCGCTCCAGGGAACACTAGATGCAGGTCTGTTCCAACGAGCTTTCGTGGGCACGTGCTTGCTGTGGTTGCTACTCACTGCAATCGAGCTTAGGAACGCACTGCGAACTGAATGACTTTGCATGTGCCAATTCGTCACGTGGTTCATCAACCATCAGGCGAATGCCCGCTTTCCTGAAGGCAATACGGCCCGTCGAGTGACAGGTCGTGGCCGTATTCAGCCGCTTCACACCTAAGGCCCATCCGCCATCGCCAATCCCGCGCGCACCGCGCCGGCGAGTGCGGCCCAGTCCCGCGATCTGCGCAACGCCTCGCTCAGCTCGAGCTGAAGTCCGGCCCCGGAGCGGCCTCGGTTGCAGATATTGCGCGGGTCCGTGCCCGGGAAGCGGTGTCCCTCGGTGAGGTAGGACATCCCGGTCTGCGCGAGAGCCTGCGCGACTTCGCGCTTCAGCGCCTCGTTCAGGCCGCCAAGCAGCACGTCGGGTCCGGATGCGGCATAGCCGTGGACGGTGACCACGATGTCGCAGGATGCGATGAGATCGAGGGCTCGCGGTTCGTCGAAGCGGCCGCTGGCCAAATGCAGGCGGTCGAAATTGTCGCCCGTGGTACGCAACCCCTCGAATAGGTACAGCGAGTGATCGTCGCCGGCGATGAGCCGGGCAATCTCGGACGTGCGCCCTTCGATGCGCCCGCCGTGCGGCGCCAGGACCGCAATCCCCGATCGTTCGCGGGGTACGACGTGCACGGCGTAGTCGACGCCTTCTGTGTAGTACCGCGCAAGATCGTCGAAGCCGCCGAGATCGTCCGAGGAAATCATGTTCGTCACCCACGCAGTGTACCGCTCCCGCCGCGAGGCGGGCGGTCCGGTTCGGTCGAGGGCGCCTTTAGCTGATTCGGTAGTCGCGCTGGTCGCGCGCATAGCCGATAAAGAAGTCCAATGACTCCACGTTGGCCATGGCCGCGCGATTCGCGGCTTTCTCGACCGGCACTCCGGTCAGAATGCGGCGCACCGGCACTTCCATCTTCTTGCCGGTGAGCGTGTAGGGGATCGCGCCCACCTGATAGATCTTGTCGGGCACGTGCCGCGCCGAGTAGGCCTTGCGCATACGGGCGCGTACCTTCTCGTGCAGCGCCTCGTCGAGCTGCAGGCCTTCTTTGAGCTTGACGAACAGCGGCATGAAAAAGCCGCCTCCCGGCAAATCCAGATTCACGATCAGCGCATCGTCGATCTCGGGCACCTCGGTCAGCGCGCGATAGACCTCGGCGGTGCCGATGCGCACGCCGTGGCGATTCAGCGTGGCGTCGGAACGGCCCAGCACGAAGCAGCCGCCACGCGCATTCACCTTGAAGAAGTCGCCGTGCCGCCAGACGCCGGGATACTGGTCGAAGTAGGCCTCCCGGTAGCGGCTGCCATCGGCGTCGTTCCAGAACCCGACCGGCATGGACGGCATGGGCCGCGTAATCACCAGTTCGCCCACTTCATCCACCACCGCCTGGCCCTGCTCGTTGAAGGCATAGGCCGCCACTCCGAGCTGCCGCGCCTGTATCTCGCCGGCATACTGCGGCAGGGTCACGGCCCCGCCGACGATGCCGGTGCACAGATCCGTGCCGCCGCTGCCCGATCCCGCCCAGATATCCGACTTCACACAGCGGTAGAACCATGCGTGGCACTCGGCCGTCACCGGCGATCCGGCCAGCATCACCGATTGCAGCCGCGACAAATCGAAGCGCTCCTTGGGGACGATGCCCGCCTTCTCCAAGATGCCCACATAAGTCGGACTGGCGCCGAAGTAGCTCGCACCCGTCTGTTCCACCATTTCCCATAGCACGTCGGGCTTAGGGTAAGCAGGATTGCCGTCGTACAGCACCGGCACCACGTCGACCAGAAGCGCGCTCACCAGAAAATTCCACATCATCCAGCCGGTGGTGGTGAAGAAGAACATGCGCTCGCCGGGATGCACGTCCATTTGCAGCTTCAAGCCCTTGCATTGCTCCAGAGTCATGCCGCCGTGACTGTGGATGATGGGCTTGGGCAGGCCCGTGGTGCCCGAAGAAAACAAAATCCACAGCGGATGCGCGAAGGGCACCTGCTCGAACTCGAAGGCATCTCGGGAAACCTCGGGACCGGACAGCGCGTCTTCCCAAAAAATCGAGTTCTCGGTCAGCAGCGCGTCGTTGTCGGGCTCGAGCACCCGCAGATAAATGACCCGCTCGAGCGAGGGCAGCGAGCTCAGGATGGTGCCGAGCTCCGGCCGGCGATCGAAGGGCTTGCCGCCGTAGTAGTATCCGTCGACGACGAATGCGAACTTGGGCGCGAGCTGCAGAAATCGGTCCACGACGCCGCGCGGTCCGAAGTCCGGGCCGCAGCTCGCCCAAATGGCGCCGACGCTGACCGTGGCCAGCATCGCGATCGCGGCTTCGGGAGAGTTCGGCAGATAGGCAACCACTCGGTCGCCTCGCCTTAGTCCCATTCTGCGTAGCTGCGTCGCGAGCTTGCGCACCCGGCCGCCAAGGTCGGTCCAGGACAGGGCGCGCAAGGGATGGCGCTCGCTCAAGAACAGCAGCGCATCGGCATCGGGGCGCTCATGGCGCAGGGCATGCTCCGCGTAGTTCAGCCGCGCTCCGGGAAACCACTCCGCACCCGGCATCGCGGTCGACCCCAACACCCGTTCGTACGGCTTGGAAGCGCGAATGTCGAAGTACTCCCAGAGCGAACCCCAGAATCCCTCCAAGTCGTCGATGGACCACTGCCACAGCGCGGTATAGGAATCGAAGCGGCGTCCCCGCTCCCTGAGCCATCCCAGATAGTGCGTGAGCTGTGCCCGCGCCACCCGCGAGGGGCCGGGGGTCCACAGCAATTCGCTCTCTTTAATGCCGTCCATCCAAAACTCCGGGCCGCCGCATGAACAAGAGCACGGCGGCGCCGACGAAGCACCAAACCGCGAGAAAGTAGAAATTGACGGCGTAGCCTACACCCTGGTCGAACAGCCGGCCCGCCACCTTTGGCGCGATCGCCGACAGCGTGGTATTGATGGCGATGGCAAGACCCGCGAGCGAGGCGAAGGCGCGCGTGCCGTAGTAATTGCTCAACACCGCCATCAAGCACACGACGCCGCCGCCGAAACCGATGCCGAGGCAGATCGCGAACAGCACCACCTGCCACAGAGCGTGCGCATTGACCACGACCACGAGTCCGATGCCGAACACCCCGACGAACAGGGCGTAGATGTAGCGCGGATCGATGCGGTCGCCGAACGCCGCGAGAATCGCCTTACCGATCAGGCCGCTGACCGTCATGAGGCCGACGGCCCAGGCGCCGACTCCCGCGGAGTGACCGAGGTCCTGCATGTGGACCACGCCGTGCGCGAGGAACAGCGTGTAGCCCCCGCTGCCGCCGACGAGCGAGCCGAGCAGCAGCCAATAGCCGGGACGACGGGCGGCCTCCCTGAATGTCCATTCGCGGCGCGACACGAACACCGGCCGCGTATCCGGTGCCGGCTGACCCGCGGCCGCCGCAGACCCGAATCCATCGGCCACCTGCCCCAGGTCTTCCGGCCGTTCGCGCACGAACATCAGTGCGACGCAGGCGGCCCCGGCGGAGAGTGCCGCAAGCAGCCACCAACCCGCCCGCCACGTGCCGGTGACCTCGATCAGGCGGTTGAGCAAGGGTGCCGCGACGAAGCCGCCGATGGCGCCGGCGGAATACAGAACCGCGAGCGCGAGGGAGCGGCGCCTCATGAACCATCGCGCGAGACCCGCCTGCGACGCCATGGCCCCACCCGTGGCGACGCCGGTGCCGACCAACAAACCGTAGCACAACATCCCGCCCAGCCCGCTGGTCACCACGGTGGCCATCAGCAGGGCGCCGGCGATGGTCAGCATACTGCCGAGGATCAGAGTCTTGCGCACGCCGACGCGGTTGATGCTCAACGCAACCAAGGGCCCGGGCAGTCCCGACATGATCATGTACACCGAAAACATATTGCCCAGGGTTTCGCGGTTCAATCCCAAGGCCTTGGCCATGGCGGGGTTGATGACCGCCGGTCCGTACGCCGGAAAGCCGAGATTCAGGAACATGACGCACCACAGGGCGGCGAGCATGGTCCAGCCGTAAAAGGAGCGCTCAGGCAACTTATTTCTCCGTACGCAACATCAAGCCTCGCCCCATACCTCGCGCGCAACCTGCACGACGAGCTCGAGCTTGCGCCATTGCTCGGATTCGGAGACGGCGTTGCCGTGATGGGTGCTGGAAAATCCGCATTGCGGCGACAGGCACAGGCTCTCCAGGGGCACGTAGCGGCTGGCCGCCTCGATGCGCCGCTTCACCTCGTCGGCGCTCTCGATCGCTCCCTGCTTGGTCGTGACCAGACCGAGGACCGCCCGTTTGCCGGGCGGCAGGCAACGCAGCGGCTCGAATGAGCCGGCGCGGGCGGAGTCGAATTCCATGAAGAAGCCGTCGACATCGATGGAAAACATGGCCTCCGCGATGCTTTCGTAGCCGCCTTCGGCCACCCAGGAGCTGCGGAAATTTCCGCGGCAGGTGTGCATGGTGATGGTCATTCCGGGCGGCCGTTCCATGAGTGCGGCATTGACGGCAGCGGCAAAAATCCGCGGCAGGGCATGGGGATCGTCGCCGTTGCGCCGGCAGCCCTCGCGAAATTTCGGATCGCAAAGATAGGCGAACGAGACATCGTCCAATTGCAGGTAGGTGCAGCCTCGCTCGGCGAAATGGCGGATGGCGCGCCGATACGCGGCGGCGACGTCGCTCCAGAAAAGCTCGAGGTCGGGATACGCATCGCTCGATACGGCATTGCGGCCGCCGCGCATGTACAACATCGAGGGCGATGGAATCGTCACCTTGGCCGTGCCGTGGGCGATGCCTTGCAGATAGGCGAAGGCGTCGACCATGATGGGCTTGGCACAGCCGATCTTGCCGGTGACGGTCGCTATCGGGGGCTGCTCCTCGGTGCCGCCGAATCTGCTCTGATTGGGCATCGCGGTGATGGTGACGCCATCAAGCTGACTCAAGAAATCGATGTGCCAATAGTCGCGGCGCAGCTCCCCGTCCGTGATCGAGCGCAAACCGATCGACTCCTGCCGCGCCACGATGCCGAGGATGCTGTCGTCTTCCACCGCGCGCAGTGTCGCGGCGGACAGTTCGCCGCGCTTGAACTGCGCGCGGGCGGCGGCCAACGGCGCCGGACGCAGCAGGCTGCCGACTTGATCGGCGCGAAACGGCGGCTTGGTGGAACCTCCCACCGTCAACCGCCGAAGGTGCGCAGCACCTCGGGCACCTTGTTGGGCATCGACAATGCCGCCTGCACGGCGGGGCGCGCGTTCATGGCCTCGAGCCAGGCACAGGCCAGCGGCGCCGCCTGCGGATTCATGATCTCGGGAAACATCCGCGGCACGCCCGCGGCCATGGGATAGCTGTTCACGTCGGCCAGCGAATAATGCGGTCCGGCCAGCCACTTGGATTTCGCAAGAATCTTCTCCATTCGGTCGATCGACACCTTGAGCTTGCGCCGGGAGTCCTCGAGCTGCGACTCAGAGAATGATTCGCCGGCGATGGTGGCCCATTTGTCGCGTTGCTCCTTCAATGGAATGCGCTCGAGCACTTTCTCGAGTTCGTTCCTGCTCAAGGATTGCGCGACCTTGCGCACCATCAAGTGCCAGCCCCACATGCTGAGCGCGGGACAGAAGTATTCGTCGACGAATTTGCTCCACACCCGCATCTGCGCGCGCTCGGCGAAATTCTGCGGCCGCAGCGGCACCTCGGGAAACGCGTCGTCCAGATACTCGTTGATCACCGTCGACTCGAGGATCACGGCGCCATTGTGCACCAGGACGGGTACTTGGCCGTTGGGATTCAGCCTCACGAATTCCGGCCGGTGCTGCTCGAAGCGCAGCAGGTCGACATAGTGGCTGTGGAACTTCAGGCCCTTTTCCTTCAGGCACAGCAGGGTCTTCATCGAATTCGCAATAGGCTCGGCGTGATATAGCTCCAGCATCGTTCGATCCGCCCCTTAAGCTTTGAATTGATACCCCGGCATGAGGCGGCCAACGGCGATTTTTCGCTCGACCCTCGGGGAATGCCCGCTCCACCGAAAGTGCAACGCGTATATCGCCCCCGCGATCTGGTAAAATGCCCAACCGTTCCAGCCAGTGCCGTATGCAGTTTCACCGCTTCGATCTCAATCTGCTGATCGCGCTCGACACCTTACTGCGTGAAAAAAACATCACCCGGGCGGCCGAGAAGGTGTTCGTGTCGCAGCCGGCGATGAGCGCGGCCTTGCACCGGCTGCGGGACTACTTCGGCGATCCGCTGCTGGTCCGCGTCGGCCGCGACATGGAGCTGTCGCCGCGCGGCCAATCGCTGGTCGAGCCGGTCCGCGAGGCGCTGCTGCTGATCCAGGCGACTCTCGGCACTCAGCCGACTTTTACCGCCGCCACGACGCAGCGCGAATTCACGCTGATCCTCTCCGAAGAAGCGGTACCCGGCCACTTGCCCGCCATTTTGGAGCGCGTTTCCACCGAAGCGCCGGGCATCCGCATCAACATCGAGCTGGTGTCGCACTCGATATTGAATCGCCTGGAATACGGCGAGGCGGACCTGTGCCTGTGCCTGGACAGCCTGCGGCTACTGGATGTGCGCGCCTATCCGGAGACGCTGCGCGGCGTGCGCCTGCGCCCGGTGCGCTGGGTTTGCATCGTCGACCGGGACCATCCCACGGTGGGCGACAGCATTTCGTCGGAACAGTATTTTGCGCTGCCCCATGTATTCGGCCGGCCCAGCGGATATACCGCGACCGCCGAGGAGCTGGTACGGCGGCTGCTGGATATCGATCTTCCCGTGCACATCACCGTACCCAGCCTATTGCACTTGCCGCTGGTGCTGCGGGGGACCCGCCTGGTCGCCACCCTGCCGGAGCGGGTGGCGCAAATGTTCGCCGCCACCCTGCCCATCAAGACCTTCCAGCTGCCGTTCGAGGTTCCCGCACTGCACGAGATCCTGCTCTGGCACAAACGCCACGATTCGGACCCCGCGCACACCTGGCTGCGCGATTTGGTGGCCCGGCTCACGCAGGAAATGTAGCCGCCCCGTGCCGGGACAGGCTCCGGGTCGCTGCTCCGGCGGTTCGCGTGCGCGGCCGCCAGTTCTCTGTGCGGCGAAAAGCTGCTCGCGCCGGGTACAGACGGTTAGCTTGGCGCGTGGATGATGCGCTGATGGCCCGCTACCCCAATACGCCGGGATTCACCGGCACCCTGCGACCGCTGCGCATCGAAGGCGACATTCACGATGTCGAGATCGAGGGCGACTGGCCGTCGCAGCTCGAGGGAACCTATCATCGGGTGCATCCGGACGCGCAATTCGCGCCGATGTTCGAGAACGACCAATTCTTCAACGGCGACGGGATGATTGCCCGGTTTCATTTCCGCGGCGGCAAGCTCGACTTCCGCCAGCGGTTCGCGCAGACGGACAAGTGGAAACTCGAGCGACAGGCCGAACGCGCCCTGTTCGGCGCCTACCGCAATCCGCTCACCGACGACCCATCGGTGCAGGGCAGGATCCGCGGCACGGCCAATACCAACGTGCTGGTGTACGCGGGCAAGCTGTTTGCACTCAAGGAGGACAGCCCCGCGCTGCTCATGGACCCGCTCACCCTCGACACCGACGGGTACACGGATTTCGGCGGCAAGATGCAGGGTAAAACCTTCTGCGCCCACCCCAAGATCGATCCCGTCACCGGCAATATGTGCGCCTTCGGTTATGCGGCAAAAGGCCTGCTCACCCGGGACTGCCACTACATGGAGATCAGCCCCCGCGGAGAACTGCTGCAGGAAACGTGGTTTGAAGCACCGTACTACTGCATGATGCACGACTTCGGAGTCACGCAGGACTACGCGGTGTTTCACATCGTGCCATGCGTCAGTTCCTGGGAACGGCTCAAGGCCGGACTGCCCCACTTCGGATTCGACACATCGCTGCCGGTGTATCTCGGGGTGCTGCCGCGGCACGGCGATGCGCGTGCCATGCGCTGGTTCAAATCGCCGACCGTGTTCGCAAGCCATGTCATGAACGCCTTCAACGACGGCACCCGCATCCACTTCGATATCCCGGTCGCCAAGAACAACATGTTTCCATTCTTTCCGGATGTCCGCGGCGCCCCGTTCAATCCCGTGGAGGCCATGAGTTTTCTCACCCGCTGGACCGTCGACATGGCATCCCCCGGCGAGGCGTTCGAGAAATCCGAGCGCCTCACCGACCTATTCGGCGAATTCCCGCGCATCGACGAGCGTTACGCCACCCAGGCGCAACGCCATGGCTGGCTGCTGGTATCCGATCGAGAGAAGCCCTTCGAAGGTCCCGGCGGGCGCGCTTCGGGACTCATCATGAACTCGATCGCGCACATCGATTTCGAATCGGCCAAGCAGACGGTGTGGTGGGCGGGGCCGCAGACCATCGTGCAGGAGCCCTGCTTCATCCCGCGCTCGGCGACAGCGGCCGAAGGCGACGGCTATCTTGTGGCCGTGCTCGATAATGTGGTCACGAACTATTCGGATCTGGCGCTGTTCGACGCCCAGCACGTCGATGCAGGTCCCATCGGCCGCGCCAAGCTCCCGTTCCGGCTGCGTCCGGCCATTCACGGCAATTGGGCGGACGCCGCCCGCATTGGAGGCCATGCGTGAACACAAAGACTCGCCGCTGCATCACCGTGCTGTATCCGAACAAGCCCGGAGTGACCTTCGACTTCGACTACTACCTCAAGCATCACGCCACCCTCATCGATCGCCTGTACGGCAGCAGCATCGCGAAGCTCGAGCTGCGCCGGGGCGTCGGCACACCCGACGGGTCGCCGGCGCCCTATGTCGCCGTCATCAACATCTGGATCGCCGATCAAGAGGCATTCGACCGCGCGGGCGCCAAGCACGGCGCCACGCTGATCGCGGATGTGCCCAATTTTACCAACACGATGCCGACGATACAGATCGACGAAATCGTGGAGTGAGGCGGGATCGTCAGTGGGGCGAAGGCGCCGCGGGATTCGGAGCGCCCGCTGGCGGCGCCGGTGGATTGGCGCCGTTCTCGGAACCGCCGGATCCGCCGGGTTCGCCGCCGTTCGAACGCATATGCCCGTACATCCCCGGTCCACCCATCATCGGGCAGTGATGGCGATGGCCATGCGCCGCGGCAAATATCGCCCCCAGCACCACCAGCGCGGCGAGTGTGAAGGCCCAGAAGCCCAGGTACTTGCCAAAAGTCCGGAAACTCCCTTCGGAACGGTTGGATAGGAACAGCACGAAGTAGCCGGCGATGCACAACGCCGTCGCCGGCAGCAATGCTAGGAAGTAGATCATCGACGCCTCCTCATTTGATGCCCGCTCATTTGATGCCGCCCATTGTAGTCGATTCGCTGCCGGTACCGTACCCGTGACCCGCCTGCGCTCAGGCGGTGAGGTCGTAGATCGGATTGGCGAGGATGAAGCGCACCGATTCCGCGCGCACGGGGTCGATCGGCTCATTGCTGATCGACGCCTCGATCTTGGCGTGACGCGCCCGCAGCACATCGCGAAATTCCGGATGGCTGATGATGAACAGCCGATTGCTCTTGATGCCTTCGAGGACATGGCGCGCGGCCTCGGTCGCGTCCATGGCCACATCCATGAATGACACCTCGCCCTCCTTGGGCGGCGGGGCAGGCCCGTAGCCCGACTCCTTGAATCGCTCGTCCCGCAGAGCGTCGCCCTCGCCGATGTTGGACTTGACCGTCCCGGGACAATAGACCGAAACCCCGATGTTGCGGCCCATCATGTCGGTGCGCAGCGATTCGGAGAGTCCCACCACCGCGAACTTGCTGGTGGCGTACAGTCCCGCCGCCCCCAGTGCTGCAATGCCGCCCATGGAAGCCACATTGACGATGTGCGCCTCTTCCCCGCCGGCGATCATCGCGGGCAGAAAGGTCACCAACGCGTTGATCACGCCTCCCACATTGACCTTCATGATCCAGTCCCAATCGCTGAAGGTGGCTTGCTCCATCGGTCCGAGAATGCCGATGCCGGCATTGTTGATCAGCACCCGCACCGGGCCGTAGACGCGCTCGATTTCCCGTTTCGCCTCGGCCATCTGCGCGCGATCCGTGACGTCGAGCTTGACCGGATGCACCGATTGACCGGGGCGGTCCCGGAAATACGCCAGCGTCTGCTGCAAATGGTCTTGGCGGCGATAGCTGAAGGCAACCTTCATGCCCGCTTCGGCGAGCACCTTCACTAGCCCCAAACCAATGCCGCTGCTGCCGCCGGTGACAAACGCCACTTTCCCCTTCAGATCTTGCATTGCACCCCGCCTCCGCGAACCCCGATTTGGGGCCTGTGATCACTATGGAGTGAGCCTCAAACGTCTGCGCGCGGCATCGACCGCCCACGCAGGAGATCCGCGCCCTTTTCAGCAATCATGATGGTCGGCGCGTTGGTGTTTCCTCCGGGCACATCCGGCATCACCGATGCGTCTATGACTCTGAGGCCATCGACGCCTCGCACCTTCAATTCGGCGTCCACGACGGCCGCGGCATCGCCCGCGGCTCCCATCGCGCAAGTGCCGACGGCATGCTGCGTGATCGCTCCGTTGTCGCGGACGTACTGCTGAAGAGCGGCGTCGGAGGAGAATCTTGCGCCGGGCAGAATCTCGTCCGCCACCACGCTGCGCAGCGGTTCTTGGGCGTAAACATCGCGGATGACCTTCAGGCCGCGGACCGCCCGGTCCACATCCGATTGTTCCTTGAACAGGTTGAACAATATCCGCGGCGGGTCGCGCATATCCGCGGAACGCAGCCGCACCTCACCCCGGCTGTCCTGCCTGATCATGGACAATCCGGCGCCGAGAGTGTGCGGCGGCTTCTTGCCGACCAGGGGAAACCACAGCTCGCGCGCGGCGACTTCGCCCGACATGCAGGTGAACTGCATGTCCGGCCGGTCCAGAAGCCGATCCGTTCGGATGAAGAGATTGCCGGCGGCGCCGTTGGTGGCGAACAGTCCCCTGCCGAACAATCCCCACAGCAACACCCACAACGTGGCGCGATCCACGCGCAGCTCGCTGCGGAACGCGCCCGGCCTCATGTTCCAACCCACGAACATGAACGGATGCTCGATCAGATTTTGTCCGACACCTCGCAGATCGACCAACGGCTCCACCCCAAAGCTCCTCAAGTGCTCGGCGGGACCGATGCCGGACAGCATGAGCAGTTGCGGTGAGCCGTACACGCCGGCCGCCACGATGACTTCGCGGCCGGCCATTGCCGTGAACGCCTCTCCTCCCCTGACGTAGTCGACGCCGACCGCGCGCCCGCCCTGCATGCGAACGCGGCCGGCGAGCGTTCGAGTCTCGACCGTCAGATTGCGCCGGCTCATCGCCGGCCGGAGAAATAACCGGGCCGCGCTTCCGCGCCTGCCGCGCACCACGGTCATTTCGCTGCGCTGAAACCCTTCCGCCTCGGCGCCGTGATAGTCCTCGGTTGCCGGATAGCCCGCCGCAATGCTCGCGGCGCGAATCTCCCGGTACAGCATGTTCGATCGGGGAGCGGCGATTTCCATTTCACCCGATACGCCGTGGTAGGCACTCTCACCCAGCCAGCTATTCTCGGATTTTCGGAAATACGGCAGAACGTCGGCGTAGCTCCATCCCGAAAGGCCGCGGCGCGCCCAATCGTCATAGTCGCGCCGATGACCGCGCGCGTACACCATGCCGTTGATCATCGAGGAGCCGCCCAAGCCCTTGCCGCGCGGTATTTCGATTCGCCGCCCATTGAGATGGGGCTCGGGCTCGCTCTCGAAGTTCCAGTTCAGATCGCGCCGAAGCACGTACTTGGGGAATGCCATGGGCATGTCCTTGAACAGGCCCGTTGAGGCGCCGCCCGCCTCCAGCAGCAGCACCTTGACGTACTTATCCTGCGTCAATCGATTCGCCAGGACGCAGCCCGCGGAGCCCGCGCCGACGATCACATAGTCGTACTTCTTTGTCGATACGCTCGGCACGGCACTCCTTGAGCCAACGGCTCCATAGGATGCGCGCGTCCGCGGCCACGCCGATCAGCCCAGAGTGAACGGGGTTTCAATCGACAAAGCTCAGGCGCGGATTTCTCGGGGGGCCTGGGATTGCGCTGCGCCGCGCGAGCGCATCGCCATATCTGCGGGTAGACTTGTCGCCATCGGCGTCGAACGCACGCCGGTTATGGAGGTATCGATGCGCGCCTATGAAATCACGGCCGGCAGCGGCAGTCTCGAGGGCTTGCGCCGCGGGCAACGTCCCGACCCTGAACCGCAACCCACGCAGATTCTGGTGCGCATCCGCGCCGCGTCGCTCAACTACCGCGATCTGCTCATCGCCCGGGGTCATTACATGGGCGGCGCGGTCAAGACCGACACCGTGCCGTTGTCCGACGGCGCGGGCGAGGTCGTCGCCGTGGGTTCCGCGGTCACCCGCTTTCGGGTCGGCGAGCGCGTCGCGGGCACATTTTTTCGGGGCTGGATCGACGGCAGGCCGCCCGCCGGACCGCTGGCCGCGCTCGGCGCACCCCCCGCCGACGGAGTGCTGGCCGAGCTCGTGGTGTTCGACGAGCAGAACGCCGTGAGCATACCCGCCCATCTTTCCTACGCGAGCGCGGCGAC
>JBARBX010000676.1:0-1667 GCA_049793535.1 Steroidobacteraceae bacterium
GCGCTTGTCCGTGCAGGTCCGGCCGACGTCGGTGAGAAACTGAATGGCCGTGAGCCACTCGGACTCGGTCAGCCGCACCTCCCGGACGAAATCGTGAAGATGGGCGATCAGCGAAGTCATGATGCGCTTGAATCGCGGATCGTCGCTTTCGGAGAGGCGAGCGACGACCGCCGCAGTTATGCTTTTTTCATCGAACTCGCGCATGGTTGACCCTTGGGTTGGTCAGCGGTACGTATTGTTCGAGGTGTGATTCCCCGCCAACCAGCGCTTGAGTTCTTGGTGGGCATCCCGCCGCCGGTCGCGTGAAATCTTGTCCGCCTCGGGATGGTCGAGCGTGAATTCAAGAACCAACCCGTTGGGGTCGTTGACGTACACGGAGCGGCAATAGCCGTGTTCCAACACATAGGTGTCCGGCGGCTTGATGCCCGCAGCGGCAATGCGCTTCTCGAGGGCCGCCTGCGCCTCCGCGGTCGCGGCCAGCGCGATGTGATGAAACGGCGACGCCGGCATCTTCGGCCCGAATTCCTCCTGGTCGGCGGGGTTTTCGAACTGAAAGAAGGCGAGGGCACCGCCGTCGGCCATCGCGTAGAAGGTATGACAATAGGTGCGCATCTTGCCGAACAGCTCATCCGACTCGCACCAAGTCGCGACCAGCGGCATGCCGATGACGTCCTCGTAGAACTGGCGCGTCTTCTCCTGATCGCGGGTGACGTACGCGTTGTGATGTAGCCTGAGTGGTAGGTCTTGTGACTGAGCCATGGCAGGTTTTCCTAGCATCAGAATTTGAAGGCGAAATCCACGCCGTAGCGGCGCGGCGGGGCTCTCCACAGGAAGCCGCCCGTGGAGAATTCCGCATTATATATCTTGTTGGTCAGGTTCTTCGACCAGGCGATCACTGACCAGCGGTCGGCCTCGACGCCGGTGCGCAAATTGACCAGGTTCACCGGGTCGCGCGAGGTCAAGTCGTACGGATCCCACCAGGTGCGGCCGATGAGCTGATAATCCAGACGCAGCACGCCGTTGAGTCCGTCGCCGACCGGCTCATGCGCTTGGAAGCCGGCGTTGACGGTGTCCTTGGTCAGCAACGGCGGTTTATTGCCCACGACCGTGGGGTCTTCCATATGCGTGATCTTGCCGTCGGTGTAGCCGAAGTTCGCGTACAGGTCGAGCCAGTCGGTCGCCCGCGCATTCAGCTCGAGTTCCCCGCCTCGATAAGTGGCATCGAGATTGCCGAGATTCTGAGTCGAGGTCACCGAGTCGTAGAAGAAGAAGTAGCCGTTGTGGGAGTCCGTGTGATAAAGCGCCAGATTCATGTTCAGCCGCCGGTCGAGGAATTGGCTCTTCATGCCCACTTCCCAGGTATCGGCCACTTCGGCTTGGAACACGTCATGAACGCCAAGTTTGCCCTCGGATGCGGCGACGGCACCCACGCCGGTCTGGATGAAGCCGCCGCTGCGAAACCCGCGGCTCCAGCCGCCGTAGAAGGTCAGGTTGTCCGTGGGCGTGTAGCGCAGCGTGCCCTTGGGCTGGGCGGCATCGAAGGTAACCGTGCGCACCTCGCCAGTATGGGCGGTGGGATCCGGCAGGAAGTTCTGCGGCGTATCGGTGGTGTTCTCGCGCCGGTCGCGGTCGTAGCGGATGGCGGCATCAAGCTCCCACTGCGGGTT
>JBARBX010000677.1:0-1526 GCA_049793535.1 Steroidobacteraceae bacterium
GAGCAGCCATGGTCCGCGAGCCCGGGCAGCGCGGCGGCCAGTGCATCGACGAAAGCCGACCCGAGTCGGCCGGTTGGCCACGCTTCCAGAGGTCCTAGATCGAGTTCCAGTCGAATGACGGGAAAGCGCGCGAACAGAGACGGCCCAACATAGACGGATCGATCGACAATGCGCATGTGGCGTCTCCGCCGCGCTGAGGCGGCCCTTATTCTTTGGCCTTGACCAGCCCACCGGCCGCGGCCAGTCGTGTATGCAAGTTGAATGTGGCACCGGCGACCAGAAAGTGCAACTTGAGCCCCAGTATGCAAACCGGTTGCCCTTCACTCACCTCGCCGATGGAAGAATAGCTGGCGTCGGCGGCGTCCACCACCGTCACCCCGCCGCTGCCCTCGACTTCGATGGTCTCGTCCGGGCCGATGAATGCGGCGGTGTCCTCGTCGAGACCGATGCCTACGGCAAAGGGATTGTAGGCGAGCGCGGTGATCAGGCGGCCCAACCGATCGCGCTGGCGGAAGTGCTGGTCGATGATGAATCGATTGGTCAACCCCAAGCCCGGCGCCAAGCGCACGCTGCCGGAGATCACCGAGGAGCCTTCATCGCCGAAGGCGATCATGTGTTCGCTCAGGATGCTGGCGCCCGCGCTGGTTCCGCCGACGGTGACGCCGTGGGCATTGCGCGCGCGAATCAGCTTGGCGACCGGCGTCCCACCGAGCAGGGTGGTGAGCCGCAATTGGTTGCCGCCGGTGAAGAATATGCCGGTAGCTGCTTCGATCCGCTGCAGTCTGCCGGTCTCCTGGCAGTCGCGGCGCGTGTCGAAATCCATGACGGTGACCTGGGAGGCGCCGAGCTCCTTGAATATGGCTTCGTAGCGCGGCCCGGTTTCGTGCATGCGGCTGGCGGTGGGAATGACGACGATATTGGCGTTCGCTCCGCCCGAGACTCGAATGAAGCGCTCCAGGATGGGACGGTCGTTCTCTTTGTTCTCGGCGCCGCCGATCGGCACGATCCAACCGCGATTCTCGCCTTCGGGAATTTTACTGGGCATTCAACTGGGCGCCTCCTCGAGCGCCGTTTCAATCATACCGTGACCGGCAACCCTTGAGTCTACCAGGCCAGGCTCCGGCCTCCCCGGCAACGCGTCACAGAGGCCGGGCCGGAATCACTGCTCGACGAGGCGCCCCCGATATGCCCGCCAGCTACCTTCCAACGTATAGACGAGCAGCGCCGACCAGATGACCCCGTAGCCGAGGGCGCGCTGACCCGTGAAGGGTTCGTGGTAAATCCAGACTCCGATCAGCAATTGCAAGGACGGCGCCAGGTACTGCAGCACCCCCAGCATGGACATCGGAATGCGCCGGGCGCCGGCTGCGAACAACAGCAACGGAACGGCGGTGATCGGGCCTGCGGCCATCAACAAGCCCTTCGTGCTCACGGAGCCCTGCAGAAAGGCGTTCCGATCGTGGAACGCCAGCCACGCCAGATAGCCGAAGGCGAAGGGACACAGCAGCACCGTCTCGAGAGATAGG
>JBARBX010000678.1:0-4447 GCA_049793535.1 Steroidobacteraceae bacterium
ATCATGGTCACCGTGGCGATGATCATCGACGCTGATCAGAAGTCGACCGGCGGGGCGCGCGTACGGTACGCAGCCCCGCCTCGCCGGGGACTCGCGCTCCGCGGCCAACTGGTATAGCCTAAAGCGAAACGCCAACCATTGACTGGGAGTTCCAATGAACGAGGAAGCGCTGAACCTCAGCATCCGCAAGTTCCTGAAAATGGTCGGCATCAATTCGCAGCGGACGATCGAGCACGCGGTGGCCCAGGCCGCGGCGGCCGGCACCCTCAAGGGCAGTGAATCGTTCCCGGCAAAAATGACGCTGCAGATTGCCGGGCTCAAGGTGGACGTCGAATTCAGCGGTGACATCTCGCTTATTTGACCCCCCGGCGGCGCGCTAAGGACGCGCAGGAAGCAGGAGCACAAGGATGCGCAATCGCAATACCGCACCGATCACCCTCTTTGCCGCGCTCGCCGCTTGCGCGGGTCACGGGCCGCTGCGCGTGGCCACGGAGCCGTCGGCTCGAATCGACCAGCCCTGCGGCACTCTCTATAAGAATGTCGACGACCAGATCGCGAGCATCGCCGGGGACTACACCCTCGACTTCACCGCGCGCAGTCAGAAACTCAAGGACCTTGAGCAGCGCATGAAGATGGACACGTCGGCGGACCAAAAGGAATGCTGGACGACCTCTTTCGAGAGTCACGCGGACTACGATCTGCTCTACGCGGAGTTCGACGATTCGGGAAATGCCACGGACCTCGTCGCCGGCAAGAACGTCACCTACGCAAGTTCCGAGCTGCACTTGATGGTAAGAACCTGCGAAAGTCAGCCGACTCCATGAGTTGGAGACCAACCTGCGAGGGGGGCAGTCGATGACACACCGGCATTCGACCTTGAAACGTCCGATCTTGATTGCCGTTTCGGCCTGGATCATTTCACCGTTCTGCGTTGCGGCAGAAAATTCAACCGCCGACTCCGAGCGTCCTCGCATCGTGCTCGCCGTGCCATACGTCTCGAGAATCGGAGAGCCGTTCTCCATCGATATATCAATTGTACCGCCGGTGAAAACTCCGGTTGTGGTAACGCTGCAGCCGGTGAATGGCATTGCGTTTGCGAATTCCAAAATTGTAATTTTACCGGGACAAAAGCGCTCGGTCAGTGCCAAAGCGGCGAGTTCGGGCGCGGACGGCATCCCCTGGATTCGCGCAACCGCGGAGGGCTTCGACTTCTCCGAAATCGCAGTTGACTTAGGGTTCCTCGGCCACCTTAAACCCAACACAACCGGCAAATTGCCCTACGGAGTACCGAGCACGCTAACGCTCTCACTGGTCGACAAAGACGGGAAGCCATTTGTTTCGGACAAGGAGCTTGATGTGTCCGTGGACAGTGCCGACGCGCACCTACAGATGGGCACGCAGCAGAACGGAACGTTGAAATTCAGGCTGCTGCGAAATGCCAATGTCAGTCCCCAGTTTCAGATTGTTCCTCGCAACCTGGTGGGCGGCGATGTCCATCTCAACACCACGCTGACGTTTGACGGTATCAGCGAAGACTTCAGCCTGGATTCGCAGTCGCTCACCCTGTCCACAGAGCCGGTTTGGTGGCTTCCAATCGTCTTGGCGGTTGGCGGAGGTCTCCTATACGGAATCTACAAGGCGCTCGACTTCAAGACATGGCCGCCCGGCAAGGTCTTGCTCAGTGTCGTGACCATCATTCTCTCAAGCGGCCTGGCCGGAGTCCTCGGCTACTTGATCGCGAACCTTGATCTTTTGGGCCTTAAACTCGATCCCGGCGTGCTGCGGTCCTACCCACTGTCGGGCTTTTTGGTCGCCTACTTGGGCATTGATGCCCTTGCGAGCAAGAAGCTCGTGCCAAGTTAGCACTTCTTCCGGATGCGGCGGCTCTTCGACAGGGGCGTCGAGTGACGCCCCCCCGCTCGCGGTTTAAATTCGTCGACCCTGGATGACTTGCACCAGGAGAGCGATGACTGCAAGTACGATAAGAATGTGAATGAATCCACCCATGGTGTACGAGGTGACCAAGCCCAAAACCCACAGCACCAACAAGACCACCGCAATTGTATAAAGCATGTACGTTCTCCTTTGTTTTGCTGATCGTTATGCGGCCGACAACGCCGCGCCTTCGATTCGATTTCTGTTCATGATGCTGTCTCTTTGATTGCGATTAAGGCTGGAGAACCACATTGAGCGCCATCCCCCGCACTGTGTCTGGACGCTACCGCACATTGCTTTGTCGTTTTCATCCACCGGAGCTGCATCGATGTAAACTGTGTCCTCTTTGGGGAGGGCTCATGCACCGACAAATGATGATTACCGCAGCGTCGCTCATTCTGGCGGCAAGTATTCCGGCAGTAGCGGCGCCCGCGGGCAGCGAAGGCGATTCGGCGCCGGCGGATCCGATCAAGGTTC
Organism: Steroidobacteraceae bacterium; assembly: GCA_049793535.1. Lineage (GTDB taxonomy): Bacteria > Pseudomonadota > Gammaproteobacteria > Steroidobacterales > Steroidobacteraceae > Bog-1198. Next base: position 2,413 of record JBARBX010000678.1, read on the forward strand.
TGGTGGGGCAGCTCGACCTCGATCGGTATAAGGCGACCATCAAGGGGCTGACACAGTTCGGCGATCGCCGCCAGGGGACCGATCGCAACCGGGCCGCCGTCGCCTGGATCGAGTCGCAGCTCAAGAGCTACGGCTGCGCGGACGTCTCGCGCCTCAAGTACAGCTACTTCCCCAGCGACGCGAAACGCCCGAGCGGGCCGACCATTGCGCGAGACCCCGAAACTTCAGTCGGCGGCGCGCGCTACCGCGGCGTACGCGCCCCAACCGGGGTGAACATGGATCCCATGCTGCAGCCGGACGAGAAGTTGCGCGCCCTCAATTCCCAACCCGCCCAGGGCGGGGAACGCGAAGAGGTGTATTGCACCAAAGTCGGCGCCACGCACCCGGACGAAATGTACATCGTCGGCGCGCACATGGACGGCCACGGCTGGGGCGAGGCTGCGAATGACGACGGTTCGGGCACCGCGTTGGTCATGGAATTGGCGCGGGTTATGTCGGCGCCCCATGTCAAAACCGAACGCTCGATCCGCTTCGTGCTCTGGAACAACGAAGAAACAGGCCTGAATGGCGCTTGGGCCTACGTGACGCAACGGGCGGCGCTGCAGGGCAAGGAAGAGCCGGCCGGATCCGGACGCTACCCAGAGCCTAAGTGGCTGGGGATGATCCAGCACGACATGATGCTTTTCGATCACGGCATGCCGCGCGCGGATGGCAGCGTCGCCAAAGAGCAGCGCCCGGAAGCGGACGTGAACATAGAATTTCAGTCGCTCGCCAAGGCGGCGGACGGCGCGCAGAAACTGGCCTGGATTTTCTACGCGGCGAACGAAGCCTATGCCACCGACTATCCCGCGGCCGTGGGGCCGCACATGACCAACACAGACAGCACGCCCTTCATGGATCTCGTGCCCGCCATCAGCGTGCGCGAAAACGAGCGCGGACGAGAGATCGGCGCAGGCTGGGATCCGCAGTGGCACCAACCGACGGATGTCTACGCAACTTACTCCGATGCCGACTTCCGACTCGGATTGAATGCGGCGCAGACCACCTTGGGCGCGATCGGACGCCTCAGCGGCGCCACCATCAGCCGTTGAGGCGCAGACTCGTTTCACCGCTTACATCCGAAGGAGATTGTCATGGCCTGTAGCCCGGAAGTGCTGAGAGGCGTTCCACTCTTTTCCCTGCTCGACGACGACGAGACCGCGATCCTCGCCGCCCAGGTCGAGCTCAAGACCTTCCAGCCCCGCGAGCGGATATACAAAACCGGAGACACCCGCGGCCAGGCCTACGTCATGCTCTCTGGAAAGGTGCGCGTCGCCGCGGTCGATGATGACCAACAGGAGGTGGTCGTCGACGAGCCGGGGAGAGGCGAGTTCTTCGGTTTCGCCTCGATGATCGAACAAACCCCTCACCGCACCACCGCCATCGCGCTCGAGGAGACCTCATGCATCGAAGTGTCGCGCGATGACATTGCCACGTTGCTGCTGCGCAAGCCGCACGCGGGAATGGACCTCCTCACCACGCTCGCCCGGCAATTCCACGCCGCCCAGGCGCTGATTCAAATGCGCGTCACACGCAACCCCAACGAGCTCATCGAAGCGGAAGCCACCACCGGTGAGCGCGTCGCCGACGGTGTCGCCCGCTTCGGCGGCTCGTGGACTTTCATTATCGCGTTTGGCGTCGTGATGGTCATTTATACGGCGGTCAACATCGCACTGCGCAACCAGGCATGGGACCCATACCCGTTCATCCTGCTGAACCTTTTTCTGTCAATGCTCGCCGCGATTCAGGCTCCCGTCATCATGATGAGCCAGAACCGCCAGGACACCAAAGACCGGCTGCGCGGCGAACTCGACTTCGACGTCAACCGCCGCGCCGCCTCCGACATTCAGGGCCTCGCCCGAAAACTGAACCTGCTTGACGAGAAAATCGATGATGTCGGGAGCCTGCTCCGCGGGAAAGGTAGATGACCAGTGATCGGTCATTGAAGCCTTATCATGCACCGCCTGGCTGGTTCTTGAGTCACTGGCGCGGCGAC
>JBARBX010000679.1:0-2176 GCA_049793535.1 Steroidobacteraceae bacterium
CAACTGGGGCGTGCTCGATCACTTGTTCAACCTGGAGCCTGCGACCTTCGGCTTTCTCGACGACGTGCTGGCGGAAGTGGTGCAGCTCTTTCCCAGCCCCGTCATACACATCGGCGGCGATGAAGCGGTGAAGGATGAATGGAATTCATCGACGCAGGTGCAAGCGCGCGCGGCGCAGCTCGGCATTCACGATCCTGAGGCGTTGCAGGCCTACTTCACGCAAAGGATCGGCGCGTACCTCGCGACGCAGGGCCGCCGGATCGTCGGCTGGGATGAAATTCTGCGGCCGGGCCTGCGCAAGGACGCCATCGTCATGTCCTGGCACGGGGTCTCCGGTGCGCATCTGGCGGCCGCGGCCGGCAACGACAGCGTGCTTGCGCCGGATCCGGCACTCTACTTCGATCACCGGCAGAGCACGCTGCCGGACGAACCGCCCGGCCGCCTGTCAGTGCTCTCGCTCCAGGATGTGTATGAATTCGAGCCGCAAGATCCCACGCAAAGCACCAGGGAACGGTCGCATGTGCTGGGGCTCCAGGCCAATCTCTGGACTGAGCACATGCAAACCGAAGAGCGCGTCCAATGGATGGCGCTGCCGCGGGCCGCGGCGCTCGCCGAGGTGGGCTGGTCGCCGGCGGCGCGTCGCCGTTGGCCGGACTTCCTGCAGCGGCTCGTACCCATGTTCGCGCGCTATCGAGCCTTCGGCCTGAACTACGCCGACAGCGTGTTCGCGCCGGCGGCGCACATCTCACCTGCCCCGGCCGGCATTTCCTTGATCCTCTCGAACCAGCTCGCCGCAGCAACGAAGGCGGCCGGCGATGCGGCTCCCTTCGGCGATATTCGTTACACCCTCGATGGCACGCAGCCCTCGGCCCGATCGCCGCGCTATTCGGCGCCCCTGACCCTGCCCGTGGGCACAGTCATCCGTGCCGCCGCCTTCTTGGGGACCGATCGGGTGTCGCGCACCCGGGAGAAGCGCCTGGACGCGCAGGCCGTATTGCGCCGCGACAGCCACGATCTCGAGCAATGCAGCAACGGCATCGGCCTGTTGCTCAGCCCGAACGGGGGCGGGTCGCCACCGCTCGCCCTCGACATCATGAATCCCTGCTGGATCGACCGAGCAGTGGACCTGTCCAAAGGTCCGCGCATCGTTGCCGCAGTCGCGCCATTGCCGTTTAATTATGAGATCGGTGCGCAGGTCGCCCAGATACGCGTGGGCGACGCACGCACGCCGCAGGGCGAGCTGGAGGTTCATGTGGACGGGTGCGACACACCGCCGATTGTCCTACTGCCACTGTCGGCGGTGTCTGACACCGCCGGCGTGGTCACGCTGCCGCCGCAGCGCCTGCCCGCCCTCGCGGGGTGGCATGATCTGTGTCTGCGTTTCGCGCGCCCTCGGCTGGATCCGATGTGGGCGCTCGACTGGATTGAGATCGGAGGTTAAACGGCGAATGTCGACTGTTCGGATCCTCGCGCCCTTCGACGGTTGGTGTGACACACTCGACGCGGTGCCCGACCCCGTATTCGCGCAGCGTATGCTGGGCGACGGTCTCGCCATCGACCCGACGAGTGCCATTGCGCGTGCGCCCTGCGCGGGGGAAATCGTCACTCTACCGGCGAGCGCCCACGCCGTTTCGATCCGTGCCGCCGACGGGGTCGATGTGTTGATTCACGTCGGCATCGACACCGTAGCCCTGGGCGGACGCGGGTTCGAGGCCCGGGTGCAACCGGGCGCCAGGGTCAGCGCCGGCGACGAACTCATCCGCTTCGATCTCGACGTGGTCGCCCGCGGTGCCAAAAGCTTGATGACGCCCATCCTCGTGACACCGATGGACGGCTTGAACCTGCAGCATCGGCGCGCGGCGGGTCCGGTAGCCGCAGGTGATCTCTTGTTCGAGATCAACGGTATTGCCAGCACACAGCCCGACACGGCCATCGCGCCGCCCTACGGCGCGCCGGTGGTGCAGACGCTCATCGTAATGCTTCGTCAAGGACTGCATGCGCGGCCCGCCGCAATACTCGCCCAGCGCGCCAAGGCATTTGGCGCCGCGGCCACTCTCCGCGCCCACGGCCGCAGCGCCAATGCACGCAGCGTCGTCGCCATCATGGCGCTCGGTGTGCACCAGGGCGACGAATTGACCATTGAAGCCCGCGGCGCCGACGCCGCGCAGTCCATCGC